>JANMSZ010000411.1:0-4766 GCA_031389925.1 Hyphomicrobiales bacterium
CGTCGCTCGCGCCATGCGGCGGCTGCGCCGCGCCTTCGAGCCACACCGCTTGCACGAACTTGATGCCCTGCTCGCGCAAGATGCGTTGCACGCCGCGGATGGTGTAACCCTCGCCGTACAACAGATGGCGAATACCGCGCAGCAGCTCGACGTCGTCGGGGCGATAATAGCGCCGGCCGCCGCCGCGCTTCATCGGTTTGATTTCGCGGAAACGGCTTTCCCAAAAGCGCAGCACGTGTTGCGGCAGATCGAGTTCGTCTGCCACTTCACTGATGGTGCGAAACGCGTCCGGCGCCTTGTTATCCAAAGCGGCCCACTCCCTGATGAAATTAAAACGCTTTTACTAAAACAGTCGGATCACGCGTGCTCGGCTTCGTCGGCGACGTCGTGGCCGTTGATGCGCTGCTTGAGGATCGCGGAAGGCTTGAACACCATCACCCGGCGAGGCGAAATCGGGACTTCCTTGCCGGTCTTGGGATTGCGGCCGATCCGCTGGCCTTTTTTGCGCACCACGAAGGAGCCGAACGAGGAAAGCTTAACGGTTTCACCACGTTCCAGGCAGTCGGTGATCTCTTTGAGCACCAACTCGACCAGAGAGGCGGATTCCGTGCGGGAGAGGCCTACCTTTTGGTAGACCGCTTCACACAGATCCGCGCGCGTTACTGTTTTACCGGACATCGCTGCCCCGCCCCCGGCGAAGATACTGAATTATCGACGATATTAGCTAGAACCGGGTCGGTCAACGGGGCGTTGCAAATTGTGAAGGGCCGATCCGGCCCCTACCCCATGACTGTTATCAGACATAGGCCCCGGGGAGCCCGCTACCAGCGCAGTAGCGCCGAGCCCCAGGTGAAGCCGCCGCCCATGGCCTCGAGCAGAATAAGGTTGCCCCGCTTGATCCGCCGGTCGGCGACCGCATCCGCCAGAGCCAACGGGATCGAGGCCGCCGAGGTGTTGCCGTGGCGGTCGACGGTGATCACCACCTTCTCCGGCGAAATGCCGAGCTTATGGGCCGAGCCGTCGATAATGCGCTTATTGGCCTGATGCGGCACGAACCAGTCGATATCGGCGGCGGACGTGCCGGTGGCCTTGAAGGCGTCATCGATCACACCGGTGATCATCGCCACCGCATATTTGAACACTTCGCGGCCTTCCATGCGCAGATGGCCAACGGTCTGGGTCGAAGACGGCCCGCCATCGACATAGAGCTTGGCGCGATGGCGGCCGTCCGACCGCAAATGCGTGGTCAGAATGCCGCGGTCGGCGACCGTTCCGGGCTGTTCCTGCGCCTCCAGCACCCAGGCGCCAGCGCCGTCGCCGAACAGCACGCAGGTGGTGCGGTCGTTCCAGTCGAGGATGCGGGAGAAGGTCTCCGCCCCGATCACCAGCGCGCGCTTGGCAGCGCCGGATCGGAGCATGGCATCGGTAATCGACAGCGCATAGACAAACCCCGAACAAACCGCCTGTAGGTCGAAGGCCGCGCCGGTGGTGATGCCGAGCCCGGCCTGCACCGTCACCGCGGTGGCGGGAAAGGTCTGGTCCGGCGTCGAGGTCGCCAGCACGATCAGGTCGATCGAACTCGCCTCGACATGCGCATTGGCGAGCGCGGCTTTCGCCGCATGCAGCGCGAGGTCGGAGGTCATCTCGCCGGGGGCCGCGATATGGCGCTCGCGAATGCCTGTGCGCTGCACAATCCATTCATCGGTGGTTTCCACCGAGCGGGCCAGTTCGTCGTTACTGAGAATTCGCGCGGGCAGATAGCTGCCGCAACCGAGCACGACCGAACGCAATTGGGTCACGAGGCCACTCCGCTCGCCAATGGCGCCGTCTTGGGTGCCGTATTGCGCGCCGTCTCTGTTGCCAGGCGGTCGCGCTCCATCGATTGGCCGATCTTGGCGAGCAGCTCGTAACGCACCATGTCGTATCCTAGGTCGATGGCAGAGGCGAAACCTTCGGCATCGGCGCCGCCATGGCTTTTGATCACGATGCCATTGAGGCCGAGAAACGTGCCGCCATTCGATTTCTGCGGGTCCATTTTGTCGCGCAACGTGCGGAAGGCCTGCCGCGCCAGAAGGTAACCCAGCCGCGCCATCAAAGTTCGGTTCATGGCGGAGCGCAGATACTGGCCGAACTGGCGCGCGGTGCCTTCGGCGGTCTTGAGCGCAATATTGCCGGCAAAGCCTTCGGTGACGACCACGTCGACCACGCCCTTGCCGATGTCGTTGCCTTCGACAAAGCCGTGATAGGCGAAATGCGGGAATTGGCCCTCGCGCAACAGCGTGCCGGCCTCGCGCACTTCCTCGAGGCCTTTGACCTCCTCGACGCCGACATTGAGCAGACCGACGGTCGGCCGTTCGATATCGAACAGCACGCGGGCCATGGCGCTGCCCATGACGGCAAGGTTGACGAGATGGGCGGCGTCGGCGCCGATCGAAGCCCCGACGTCGAGCACGACCGACTCGCCCTTGAGCGTTGGCCAGATCGCGGCGATCGCCGGGCGCTCGATGCCCTCGATCATCTTGAGATTGAAGCGCGACATCGCCATCAGCGCGCCGGTATTGCCGGCCGAGACCACGACGTCGGCCTCGCCCTTCTTGACGGCATCGATGGCCAGCCACATCGAGGACTTCCAGCGCCCATAGCGCAGCGCCTGGCTCGGCTTGTCGTCCATCCGGATCGAGACCTCGGTATGGACGAACTTGGATTTAGCCTTGAGCTTCGGCAGGCGGTCGAGCAGCGGCTCGACGACCTCGCGGTTGCCGAACAGCAGATATTCGATGTCGGGATGGCGGAGCAGCGACATTTCGGCCCCCGGCAACAGGACCGAGGCACCATGGTCGCCGCCCATGGCGTCAATCGCAATGCGAACGTTATCGGGCATGGATCGGCCTTGGCGGCGTTAGCTTGCGCGCCGGCAATGGAGTCACCTGGGCTGTCTGCACGGGCGCGAACATAACCGCTGGGCCGCTACAGACAAGCCGGTTATCGGCGGGGTTCCACAATGCGGGCACTCCGTCACGTCTGGCCGCCGCCGAGGCGCTTCTTCAGCGCCTCCAGCGCGGCGAAGGGCTTCGGACCCTCCTCGCCGATGGTCACCGGCGCGAATTCTACGTCCTTTTTGCGGGGATAAGGGTCGATTCCCAGCACCAGGAATTCGGTGGCCAGGGCGCCCAGATCGACCGTGCCGCCCGTGAGCGGCTCCGGCGGGTCGCCATCCAGCGTCACGTCGATTTCCTCGCCGGCCCGCGCCGCTTCGGCGTGGGTGGGTGCAAACATCAGGTCCACGGTCTCGTCGATGTCGCTGTCGACCGGCTCGAGCGTCACCACGCAGGTCTGGCCGACTTTGGCCCGCACATGGCCGGTCACGTGGACCCGCGCGCCCCGTCGCTGCAGGTCGAAAACGCCCGATAGCTTGAGGATTTCGCGCACGGTCGACAGACCCTCGACCACCGCCAGCACCTGGGCGCGGATCTCGGCCGGGGCGTCGATTTCGACATGCATGCCGCGGTCCGGGATGTCATCCACGGCGACCGGCACGCTCCACGGGGAAATAACTTTGTCCATTGGGGGTCACGCTTTTTTCAGTGGTCTTCAAGGGACTGTGGCCGGGTCCGGAAACCGCATTTGGCCGGCGGCCAGATCAGCCGTGGCTTGCTCGCTAAGATCGCCCGCCGCCCCTCTCATATAAACCGCCAGCCGTCGCGCCGCAGCCATTTCGCCCGGCGATCCGCCATAAATATTGCGGGTAATGGCCTCGACCAGCACCTCGTCCCCAGGCTGAGCCAGCGCGGCCTGATAGGCCTGCGCCCGGCCGTAGAAGGCCTCGCCGATCTTCTTCATCTCCTTGGGCACTTTGAGGTCGCCAATGCCCATTTCCCGCAGATTGTCGTCCATATCCCTGCAAAAATGATCGAAAACGCCCTGCCCGAGCTCCTTGAGCGCCGGATCGCGCATCAGCCGCTCGAGCGCCAGCGCCAGATGCAGCAGGATCAGGTCCAGGCGGCCATTAACCGTATCTGCGACCGCATAGTCGCGGTAAAAGCACGGCAATCGCGCCTGCGCCACGATCATGCCATACAGGGCGGAAATGGTGTCTGGGCCGCGCGGCGCGCGGCGAAAACGGGTCAATATCATCGTCTTGGTTTCGCGGGCTGGAGCGGTTTCAAGCCGGTTAGGTCAACGGCGCCATCGATGCAAGGACGATATCAGGGGCGCATGAATTTAAAAATGAGGAAGCCGGGCTTGGTATCCAACGTCGCGCTACGCCGCTATCGAGCCGCCCGCCTCGCGCTGGCGCTGTCCGGCGCGCTTGCGCTCGCCGCTTGCTCCATGAGCGAGACCCTGCAGCGCGGCTACGTTCTGCCCGAGGGCGCGCTCGAGCAGATCCCGGTGGGCGCTTCGCAGGATCAGGTGTTGATCGTGCTCGGCACGCCGTCGACGGTCGCCACCGTGAACGGCGAAGCGTTCTATTACATCTCGCAGAAGACCGAGCGGGCCGCCGCCTTCATGCCGCACGAGGTGGTCGATCAGCGCGTGGTCGCGGTCTATTTCGACAGGGAACGCCGCGTCGAAAGGCTGGCGAATTACGGCATGCGCGACGGCAAAGTGTTCGACTTCCTGACGAATACCACGGCGACCGGCGGCGCCGAACTGAGCTATCTGCGCGGCATCTTCAAGAGCTTCGCGCCGAAGATGATGACGCAGTAACGCGGCAAAAAATTCAGAGCGAAAAGCAAAGGGCCCGCAACGCGCGAGCCCTTTTTTTT
>JANMSZ010000415.1:0-14001 GCA_031389925.1 Hyphomicrobiales bacterium
CCGCAGCGCTTCCTTGGTGCCGGTCTTGCCGACCGAGCCGGTGACGGCGATGACCTGCGCCGTGAGGCGCGCACGCGCGGCGCGCGCGAGATCGCGCAAGGCTTCCAATACATCGTCGACCGCGAGCAGCGGAGCGTCGGCGACGAAGCGTGCACGGCTGCCGCGCGCGATGACGGCGACACCGGCGCCGTTCTTGATCGCCATCTCGACGAAGTCGTGGCCGTCGCGGTTGTCGCCCTGGATGGCGAAGAACGCCTCGCCTTTGCCGACGCTGCGGCTGTCGATGGAGATGCCGGTGACACCGGCCGGCAGCGCGCCGGATTTGTCCGCGCGCATCGCGGTGGCCATGTCGGAGAGGGTCCACAGCGCACTCATGCGACTTTGCCTTTCAGCGCCGCCGCCACCGCATCGTGATCGGAGAACGGCAGCACCTTGCCGCCGATAATTTGCCCGGTCTCGTGGCCCTTGCCGGCGATCAGCAGCACGTCACCCGATTTCAGTTCGGCGATGCCGGCCCGGATCGCCTCAGCGCGGTCGCCAATCTCGGTGGCGCCCGGCGACTCGGCCAGAATGGCGGCGCGGATCGCGGCCGGGTTTTCACTGCGCGGATTGTCGTCGGTGACGATGACGCGGTCGGCATTCTCTTGAGCGATACGCCCCATGATCGGGCGCTTGCCGGTGTCGCGGTCGCCACCGGCGCCGAACACAACAATCAATCTGCCGCTGGCGTAAGGCCGCAGTGCCTGCAGCGCCTTGGCCAGCGCGTCCGGCTTGTGCGCGTAGTCGATAAAGATGGGCGCGCCGTTGTGGCTGCCGGCGAGTTCAAGCCGGCCTTTGGCGCCGGTGAGCTTTTCCAGCGCGGCGAAGACGCGCGCCGGCTCGGCACCGGTGGCAATCGCCAGACCGGCGGCGACCGCGGCGTTCTGCACCTGGAAACCGCCGACCAGCGGCAGCTTCACTTTATATGTCTTGCCGCCATGCGCGAGCGTGACCGCCTGCGCGAAGCCATCGATGGCGCCGCTCACCAATTTAATGCCGTCGCCCTTTTCGCCGACCGTCATGATCTTGAGGCCGCGCTTCTTCGCAACGTCCACCACTTGCGCGGCATAGCAATCGTCGACGTCGATCACCGCGGTGCCGCCGTCGACGATCAAATCGCCGAACAGCCGCAGCTTGGCGGCGAGATAGACCTCGATGGTCGGATGATAATCGAGATGGTCGCGCGACAGATTGGTGAAGGCGCCGGCGGCGATGCGCACGCCGTCAAGCCGGTGCTGGTCCAGCCCATGCGACGAGGCTTCAAGCGCCAGATGGGTGACGCCCTCGCCGGCCAATTCATCGAGCGTGCGATGCAGCTCGACCGGATCGGGCGTCGTCAACGAGCCGTAGGTTTCGCCCTTCGGCGACACCACGCCGACAGTGCCGACGCTGGCAGCCGGCAAGCCCAGCGCGGTCCAGATCTCGCGCGTGAAGGCGGCGACCGAGGTCTTGCCGCTGGTGCCGGTGACGGCGACGATGGTCTTCGGCTGGCGCGCAAAGATTTTCGCCGCGGCGATCGACAGCGCACGGCGCGCGTTACTTACCTGAACGAAAGCCGCGCCGGCGGGCAGCCCGTCGACCGGCTGCTCGGCGACGATCGCCACGGCCCCACCGGCCGCCGCCTGTTTGGCGAATTGCGCGCCGTCGGCTTTGGCGCCAGCGATGGCGACGAACAAAAAGCCCGGCTTCACCTTGCGGCTGTCCGACGTCACGCCGGCAATCCCGAGCGCGGCGATGCGCGGATCGAGGCGAACGTCGGCGATGAGATCGGCGAGCTTCATGGAGCCTATCTAGTCGGCCTCCCCGATCAGGGGGAGATGGAAGCGGTAGCGCCCTTGCCCAAAATCAACTGGTCGGCCTTGGGCAGATCGAGCCGCGGCGTCAGGCCAAGCAACGGCGCGACGCGCGCGATGACCTTGGACGCGGTCGGGCCGGCGTTCCAGCCGGCCGTGGCGTAGCCGTGGGTTTCCTTCGACGGCTGCGGCTCGTCAAGCATAATGAGCAGCATATAGCGCGGCTTGTCCGACGGCAGGATGGCCATGAAATCGGTCAGAAGCTTGGTCTTGGAATAGCGGCCGTTGACGACCTTTTCCGCCGTGCCGGTTTTGCCGCCGACATAATAGCCTTCGACATTGGCCGATTTGCCGCTGCCCTTCTCGGCGTTGAGCCGCATCAGATAGCGCATCTTGATGCTGGTATCGGCCTTGAGCACCTGCTTGGACACGGCCCTGGCTTCGGCTTCGCTGCGCTTGAGGAAAGTCGGCGGAACCAGCCAGCCGCCATTGATGGTGGCGGCGACGCCCATCACCGCCTGCAGCGGCGCCACCGACATGCCGTGGCCGAAGGCGATGGTGACGGTGTTGAGTTCGCTCCAGCGCTTCGGCAGCAGCGGCTCGGCGCTTTCCGGCAGTTCGGTGCGCAGCCGGTCGAGCTGGCCGAGCTTGCGGAGGAAATCCTGATGGCCCTGCACGCCGACCGCCAGCGCCATTTTCGCGGCGCCGACGTTCGACGAATAAGTGAAAATCTCCGGCACGGTGAGGATGCGATTTTCGGCGTGGTAGTCGCTGATGGTGAACTTGCCGTAGCGCAGCGACTGCCGCGCATCGAAGCTCGAGTTCATGTTCACCTTGCCTGAATCCAGCGCCATCGCCACCGTGAAGACCTTGAAGGTCGAACCCATTTCGTAGACGCCGGTGGTCAGCCGGTTGATGCGGGTCGGGTCGTTGGCCTCGCGCGGGTTGTTCGGATCGTAATCCGGCTCCGACACCATGGCGACGATTTCGCCGGTGTTGACGTCGGTGATGACGCCGGCCGCGGCCTTGGCGTTGAATTTCTCGCGCGCCTTCACCAATTCGTCACGGAGCGCAAATTGCACGCGCAGATCGACGGCGAGCTCGACGGGCTTCTGCAATCGGTCCGTCGCCAGCCCCGCCATATGCAGCGCGGCGAGCCCCTGCCCGTCGACCCACTTTTCGATGCCGGCGATGCCCTGGTTGTCGACATTGACGTGGCCGATCTCGTGCGAGATTACCGGACCGTTGGGATAGACGCGCTTGTTCTCGCTGAAGAACCCGACGCCCGGAAGGCCGAGCCGGTGGACCTCGATCTGCTGCGCCGGCGTGATTTCGCGCTTGAGCCAGACGAAGCCGCGCTTCGACGACAGGCGCTCACGCACTTCGGTGGCGTCGAGATCGGGCACCACCGCGGTCAGCAGTTCGACCGCCTCGTCGACGTCGATGATCTTGCGCGGTTCGGCGAACAGCGACGGCGTCTTGACGTCGGTGGCCAGGATCGAGCCGTTGCGGTCGAGAATGTCGGGACGCGCGGTGGCGACCGCGTCGGCGGCAACGCCGCGCCGCGCGCCGTGACCCTCGCTGAAGGTAGCGAACATCACCAGCCGCCCGGCGATGACGCAATACACGACGCTGAAGGCGACGATGGCTAAGCCCAGCCGCGCCTTGGCCTTGACGTTGCGGTCGACGTTGTCGCCGTACAGCAGCGAACGCATCCAGCGCTGCCAGCGGGTTTCGCCCGGCTTGCTATTGGTCATCGGCGGATCGAGCGGCGCCTGCATGTCAGCGCACTCCTGCCGGCCGTGCGATGCTGCCGGTCGCATCGGGCGGCGCCGGCGCTTTCACCATCGGCGCGATCATGGCGCCGATCGGGTCCTGGATCGGCGGCTGCACGGTCACGAGAGGCCGCTCGGGCAGCCGGTCGAGCGTGTCGAACTGGCTCGATACGATCGGCCGCATCTTCAGATGGCGCTCGGCAAGGCCCTGGATGCGGCCCGGCGTGTCGAGCCGCGACCACTCGGCGCGCAGACTGGCGATGGCGTTGCGCTCGCGGCGCAGTTCGGCGGCGACCTTGCCGACCTTTTCGGCCTGCAGCGTGGAATCGAACTTGATCTTGTAGACGAAGGACGCCGCCAGGATCAGCGCGCCGATCACCAGGATATTGAGAAGGCGCATGGTCAGTGCCCCTTCATGACGTCGTCGAGCGACGGCAGCCGCGGCAGCAGATCTTCGGCGGTGCTCGCATGCGGGGCCGCGGACGTGCGCTCCGCCGCGCGCAGCTTGGCCGAACGGGCGCGCGGGTTGGCGGACACTTCGGCGTCGGCGGCGGTTTCGGGACGCTTGGTCAGTACCGTGAAACTCGGCGCCGGGCGTACGACCTCGGGCGCGTGACGCGAACCGCCGCGAGTCTCGGCGCGGCCGGTGAGGAAAGATTTGACGATGCGGTCTTCGAGCGAATGGAACGACACCACGACGAGGCGGCCGCCGGGTTTGAGAATGCGTTCGGCGGCTTCCAGCGCCATGACGAGTTCGCCGAGTTCGTCATTGACGAAAATGCGTAGCGCCTGGAACGTGCGCGTCGCCGGATGGATTTCGTTCGGCTTTGAGCGCACCACGCGGCCGACAATGTCGGCCAGCGCGCGCGTCGTTTCGATCGGCTTCTCGGCGCGCGCCTTTAGAATAGCGCGGGCGACGCCGCGAGAATGACGTTCCTCGCCGAGCAGGAAGATGATGTTGGCGAGGTCGCGCTCGCTAGCCTGCGCTACGACATCGGCAGCGCTTAGGCCCTCATTCCCCATACGCATATCGAGCGGGCCGTCGAGCCTGAAGGAAAAGCCGCGCGCGGCGTTGTCGAGCTGCATCGACGAGACGCCGACGTCGAGCACGACGCCGTCGACGGCCTCGTGGCCGCAGGTATGCGCCACCGCGTCGAGATTGGAGAATTGATCCTCGATGACGGTCAGGCGGCCATTCGCCGCCATCACCAGGTCGGCGCTCATCGCCACTGCGCGCGGATCGCGGTCGATGCCGACGATCTGTGCGCCGGGCGTGGCGAGAATGCCGCGGGTATAGCCGCCGGCGCCGAACGTGGCGTCGATATAGACGCCGCCGTCATGAACATTGAGGTGCTCGACGGCGCGGCGGCCGAGCACGGGAATGTGGGGGGCTGGTCCGCCAGCGACAGCCGTAAAGCCGTCGCCGCCCACCGTCATTCCCGTGCTCCAGGTGCTGCAACTTGCGCGTTGCGCGCCGCCATCGAGGAGCCGAGTTGAGCCTTGAGCGCGCGCACCTTTTGGGTGGCCTCCGCGAGCTCGCTCTGGAACCGGCTTGGCTCCCAGATCTGAAACTTGTGACCGAGCCCGACGAACGCCGCCTGATCGGTAATCCCCGCGTGACGCTTCAAGCTCTCGCTCAACATCACCCGGCCCTCGCCGTCGATCTTGAGCGTCTCGCTGGTGCCGTAGAGCGCCAGCGCGAACTGTTCGCGCTCTTCCGAAAACGGGGTGTAGCGGCCGATCAACGCTTCGATCTCCGACATCAGTGCATTCCCGCCGGCATCGATCGCGGGTCGATCGAGCGCCGGATAGCAATAGAGCCCGTCGAAGCCGTCGCGGCTGAGCACCGAGCGGAAAGAAGCGGGAATCGAGACGCGCCCCTTGGAGTCGAGCCGCAACGTCGTATTCGACACGAAGCGGTCCATGACCCCACACCGACCCGACGCATACCGGGACAACCACGCGGACGAAGGCCCCCGAAGCAGCTGAGCCGCCGGAACACTCGCGGCGGGCAATTCTCAAGGGTAATCCGTGGGATATCATGGGATATTATGGGCGTCAATGGATTGACCCTGCCCCGGCGCCCGCGCCCCGGGCTCCGACACAACCGCGCTGCCGAATCCTCATTAATGGCTCTTAGGCTTAAGGATCTGTTGCCGGGGCGGCCGTTTCGCCCCCGTTTCGGGTTCCAGCCGGCCGGCCTGCCGAACCGCGCCGGGTGCAAAATCCGCGACACTGAACCGCGCCGAAATCTCAGGTGTTCCAGGAACAAGAAATTTCATCGGGGAGTTGGCTCAACGGGCGCCCTGCGCCCACCGCGAGCGGCCAAGTCAGTCACTTGTAAAACAGCAAAAAGTTCCGCCGCGCACCGCAATCCAACACGGAGGAAATCCAATGACCAAAACATTCATGCTCGGGGCGGCGATCGGCGCCCTGATGGTATCCGGCGCCCTGGCGCAATCGCCGCCGTCCAGCGCACCAAGCAGTTCAAGTCCGCCGCCCGCGGCCAGCACATCAAGTCCGTCGTCGGCGGCAAGCACCAGCGGCAAGGCCGATCTGGTGTCGTCGCAGAAGCCCGATCAGTGGGTCGCGTCCAAGTTCAAGGGCACCGACGTGATGGGCGCCGACGATCAGAAAATCGGCAGCATCACGGACATTCTTTTCGACAAGACCGGCAACATCCAGGCCTACGTGGTCGGCGTCGGCGGCTTCCTCGGCATGGGCGCCAAGGAAGTAGCGCTCGCGCCGAAATCGTTCACGGCCGTCCCCGGCCAGAATGGCGCCGCGGACAAGCTCAAGGTCTCGATGAGCAAGGACGAACTCACGAACGCGCAGAACTTCGCGCGCCATGAGCCGCCGCGTCCGGCCGCCACCACCGGCACCGGTGCCGGCGGTTCGATGGGCGGATCGCCCGGCAGCCGCCCGACCGGCGGAGCCCCGGCCAACCGCTAGGCCCGGTCACAACACTGTGAGAACAAGCGGCCCGGGCGCTCGTCCGGGCCGTTTTCGTTGCCAGCGTTGCGCGTATTGCTTTTTTGCGCCGCGGCGGTGAATGATGCCTGCCAACCACACGGTTCCGGCACCCATCAAATTCATGTCAACATTTCAGTCGGATTCCTTCATCGTCTCCGATATCGCGCCCTCGCCGAACATCGACGAGCGCGCCGGCGGTCGCCCGCCCGACATGATCCTGCTGCACTACACCGGCATGCAGACCGGCGAGGTGGCGCTGTCGCGTCTCACTACGGCGGCAAGCAAAGTATCGTCGCATTACGTCGTGTTCGAGGACGGCCGCATCGTGCAGTTGGTGCCGGAGGAAAAGCGCGCCTGGCACGCCGGCGTATCGTCCTGGGCCGGCGAAACCGACATCAATTCGCGCTCGATCGGCATCGAGATCGTGAACCCCGGTCATGAATTCGGCTACCGCAATTTTCCGCTGCGACAAATTGCGGCCGTCATTTCATTGTGCAAGTCGATCCTCACCCGCCGCGGCCCGCTCAGCGCCGACCGCATCCTCGGCCATTCCGACGTCGCGCCGTCGCGCAAGCAGGATCCGGGCGAGAAGTTTCCCTGGGAGCTGTTGAGCGAATCCGGCATCGGCCATTGGGTGCGCGCGGCGCCGCTCGAACTCGACGGCCACACGCTCCATCCGGGCGACCGCGGCGAGCAAATCACGCGCATGCAGCGCAGCCTGAAAACCTACGGTTACGGCATCGAGGAAACCGGCGTGTTCGACGACGCCACCCGCGACGTCGTCACCGCGTTCCAGCGCCATTTCCGCCCGGCGCGGGTCGACGGCATCGCCGACCCGTCGACGCTGCTGACGCTGCGGGCTTTGGTCGAGACGCGGCCGGCGCCACTGGCCTAGCCAGCCGAGGCGCCACAAAAAGCTTCGATGCGATAGCCATCCGGATCGACGACGAAAGCGGCGTAATAATTGGCGCCATAGTCCGTGCGCAGGCCAGGCTTGCCGTTATCGTGGCCTCCCGCGCCGAGCGCTGCGGCATGAAACGCATCGACGCTCTTGCGCGTCGGAGCGTCGAAACAGAAATGCAAACCCGACTTGTTTTCGGACGGCACCGGCCGCTCGGCGGCGCCGATCCACAGTGCGACGGTGTCGCGCCCGTAGCCGAGCGATCCCTCTCCTTCACTCAAACAAGCGTAACCGAGCGGCTTTAGCGCCGCGTCATAGAAACGCTTCGCTTTCGGGACGTCGCGGACACCGATGGACACATGGTTGATCATCTAGATTCTCCTGCGTGAATGTGTCTAAGCGGCGACGCGGTGGGCGAAAAATTCGGCCTGGAGCTGCCAGGTCGCGCCGCTGTCGGGTGAGATTTCGCCGCGCCAGCGGAATGAATTCGGCGTTATCTCGCTGAAGCTCCAGCGCACGGCGTCGCCATTTTCCAACTTGCCGTCTTGCACGATGTCGTTGCCGTGGGCGCGCCCGATCTGGCGCGTGTAATACTGCTTGAGCGGATCGCTCCATAGAATGTGCCAGGCATCGATGCCGGGATCGTAGACCCGCAACGTCGTGCCATAGAAGAAGCCCGGCAATATCCAGACATCCTGGATAGCGCGGCCTTGCAACGCCCAGCCGAAATGAATCTCGCCACGCCCGGTATGTTTGCTGCCATCGCCCGCGAAAACGACAGCGTCCATCTCCCAGTTGCCAATCAGCCAGCCGTAAAGTTCCATTTTGTCGGCGTGGTCCGCTGCCGGACCAGCGGAATGCAGCGCAGCGATCAATGATGGGGACTTAGCAGCGATCATGGCCGACCTCCGGTGCAACGAAACATTTCGTTACCGCGGCGCGACTCGTCGCGCTTGGGAAAAATTGCTATTCTTGCGCGATGGGAACCACCTTGCATCACTTGGCTTCAGGCCCCGGATGGCGCGTGAGCGACGTCGTCTGCACCTCCGGCCCGCACGACCGGCCGTTCGAAGAGTGCCACGGAGCCGTCACCATCGCCGCCGTGACGCAAGGCACGTTCCAGTATCGGACGAGCCAAGGCGGAGCCTTGCTGGCGCCGGGCGCCGTGATGCTCGGCAACGCGGGCCACTGTTTTCGATGCGGCCATGAGCACGGCACCGGCGACCGCTGTCTCTCTTTCCATTTCACCGGCGACTATCTGGAGGCGGTCGTCGCGTCGGTGCCCGGTGTACGGAGCGCAGAATTTTCCGCGCCAAGCTTGCCGCCATTGCCGGCACTGCTACCCTTGCTCGCCGCCGCCGAGGCCGCGCGCGACGAGGGCGACGATCAGGAACTCGAGGAATTGGCGTTGCGCGTGGCCGGCGCGGTGACGGCGTTGCTCGCCGATGCACGGCGACCCGCGCGTTCGCCAAGCAGCCGCGATGAACGCCGTATCACCAAGGCCCTGCGCCAGATCGAGGCAGGCGCCGAGGAAAGGCTTACGCTGACAACGCTCGCGCGCGACGCAGCCATGAGTCCGTATCATTTCCTGCGCACGTTCCGTCAGGTCGTGGGCATGACGCCGCATCAGTTTGTCCTGCGCACGCGCCTGCACCGCGCGGCCGTCCATCTGAGGCGGTCGGACGCTGCCATTTCCGTCGTCGCCTACGATGCCGGCTTCGACGACTTGTCGACCTTTAATCGCCGCTTCAAACGCTCGATCGGGGTAAGCCCCGGCACCTACCGCGCGCGGCGCGCATCCAGGGCCGGTTAACCGCTACTTTTGCGGCACGCTTGACGCCGGAGGCCCTTGCCCCCACACCTATCCCGTCAGTCGGCCGGACGGCCGTCCCGGCTATGCTCGAAAGGGTGCCGGGGAGGAAAGTCCGGGCTCCATGGACGAACGGTGCCGGATAACGTCCGGCGGAGTTGGACCCTTAACGGGGCGAGGCTTCAGGGACAGTGCCACAGAGAACAGACCGCCTTGGCTGCGTTGTGTATTGGCCAAGGTAAGGGTGAAACGGTGCGGTAAGAGCGCACCGCGCTTCCAGCAATGGCGGCGGCACGGCAAACCCCACCGGGAGCAAGACCGAATAGGAATGACGTTGCAGCGCAAGCTGCAGGTCCGTCCGGGCCAGTCATTCGGGTAGGTTGCTTGAGCCGCCGGGTAACCGGCGGACGAGAGGAATGGCCGTCACGTTTGCGGTGAGACCCGCAGGCCTTACAGAACCCGGCTTATAGGCCGGCTGATATGCTGACGAGGGCTCGGTGGGAAATCACCGGGCCCTCACCAATTTCTGCATGACTCAGGCGGCGCGGCCATGCACGAGCATCATGATGAGGATCGCATCCTCAGGCCTGAGCATCCGACGTCATGCTCTTAGAAACGGCGATGCTCGACGCTGAGCACGCGATGCTCGGCGATGTTCACGCCGTTAGATCGCCAGCTTCAGTTTGGCGGCTTTGGCAACCGGCGCGCCGGTCATCGCCGCGTAATGCTCGATCGGCAGCGGCTGGCCGATCAGATAGCCCTGGATCTCGTCGCAGGATTCGCGGGCGAGGAATGCGAATTGCTCGGTGGTCTCGACGCCCTCGGCCGTCACCGGCAATGAAAGGCCGCGCGCCAACCCGATGATGCCGCGCACGATGGCGCCCGATTGCGGATTCTGCCCGAGCTTGGAGATGAAGCTCTGATCGATCTTGATTTTGTCGAACGGGAACGACTGCAGATAAGACAGCGACGAGTAGCCGGTGCCGAAATCGTCCATGGCGATCTTCACGCCGAGCGCCTTGAGCCGGCGCAGGATCGACAGCGCGCGGGAGAAATCGCCGACCAGAACGCTCTCGGTTATTTCCAGCTCGAGGCGCTGCGGCGACAGTCCGGTTTCCCACAGAATCGAGTGGACCAGCGCCGGCAGATCGCCGTGCTGGAATTGCACCGGCGAAAGGTTGACCGCGATGTGAAGCGGCTTCGGCCAGGACGCGGCTTCGCGGCACGCCTCGCGCAGAACCCATTCACCCATCTGCATGATGAAGCCGCTGTCTTCGGCCAGCGGAATAAAGACGCCCGGCGGGATCATGTCGCGCGTCGGATGGTTCCAGCGCATCAGCGCTTCGAATCCGACCACCGCGCCGTCGATATGCGCCTGCGGCTGATAGTACAGCGCCAGTTGGTTCAGCTCGATGGCGGATTGCAGCTCGTGCTGCAGCGCGCGGCGTTCGCGCAACTGTTTATCCATTTCCGCTTCGAAGAAGCGAACCGAGCCGCGCCCTTCGCGTTTGGCCCGGTACAGCGCGGCGTCCGCGTTCGCCAGCAGCGCCTCAATGTCGGAACCGTCCGACGGATAGATGGCGATGCCGATGCTCAGGCCGGTTCGCACGAGATGTCCGTCGATGTTCATCTCCTCGGCGACCGCCGCCTGCAGCCGCGTTGCCAGCTCTTCGGTCGTCGTCGGCTGCGGCGCGTCGATCGCGACCAGGCTGAATTCATCGCCGCCCACACGCGCGACGAAAGCGCCGCCGGAGGCGCCCTTCAGCCGTTTCGCGACTTCGCTGAGCAGGCCGTCGCCGACGGCGTGGCCGAAGACGTCGTTGACCTCCTTGAACCGATCGAGGTCGATGCTCACGACGGCAAGCTGGGTGTTGTGGCGTGCGGCATATTCGAGCGCGACCGCGAGGTGTTCGCCGAACACGGCGCGGTTGGGCAGACCGGTCAGCGGATCGTGATGCGCCAGATATTCGATGCGCTTTTGCGCCCGCTGGCTTTCGGTGATGTCCTCCAGCGTCGCCACCCATCCGCCGTTGATCATCGGCTGATCGACGATGCGCAGCACGCGTCCGTCGCTCGACTCCTCCATGATCTTGGTGGTGGTTTTACCGGCCCGCATATTGGCGAGCACGTCGGCATAGACGCGGGCCGGATCGCCGGTGAACCCTCCAGCAGCTTTGCGGCGCTCAAGGACTTCGAGCAATGAAAGACCGACCAGGTCGTCGGCCTGCAGGCCGATCAAGTCGACATAGCGCTGATTGGCCAGGACGATGCGCCCCTCCGCATCGAACATGCAGAGGCCCTGCATCATGTTGTTGAGCGCGATGTCGAGTTGTAGCTTTTTATTGCGGAGCAACTTCTCGGCTTCGTCTTGCGCCTGCAACAGGCGCTGCCGCTCGGTGATGTCCTCATGCGTCCCCACCCAGCCGCCGCCGGCCATCGGGCGGTTCACCGCCGCGACGCAGCGGCCGTCGGCGACCTCGACGACGCGGCTCGTGGTTTTTCCCGCAGCGACGGCAGCAAGGATCTCGTTGCAATATTCCTCGGGATCTCCGGAAAACCCGCCAAGCTCTTTGCGGTGATTCATCAGATCGCGAAACGTGCAGCCCGGAACGACCTTGTCGGGCGACAGGCCGTACATCTCGATATATCGTTGATTGCACAAAATCAGCCGCGCATCGCGGTCGAACATCAACAGACCTTGCGACATGTTGTTGATGGCCGTTTCCGTCTGCAGCTTTTGCTTGAGAAGCAGATCGTCGACCTGTTTTTGAGCCGTGATATCGACGATAGCGTTCAGGCGGGCGGCGCGGCCCTGATACGTCATCGAGCGGGCGTAGATCGAGACATAAATGCAGGACCCATCCGATTTTTGATGGCGCCAAATCTTCGCCCCCTGGCTCATGTCGCCGGAACCGATATACCGCGCGAACTCCTCGCGGTCCTCGGCCGGACGCATGTCCAACGTCGTCATGGCGAGAAACTGCTCGCGCGGATAACCGTAATGTTCGACCGCGGCGTTGTTCACCGACAGGAATTTCTGCGTCGCGACGTCGACAACCCACATCGGGATCGGGTTATCGTCGAACAGCAGACGGAACGAATCTTCGCGTTTCTTCAGATCGGTGATGTCGACGCGGACGCCGACACTGCCGCCATTGGCGGTCCGGCGCTCCTCGACGCGAACCCATCGTCCGTCGTCAAGCTGCTGTTCGTGCGAACTCGATTCCTGCCGATGTCGCGCAAGCCGCTCGGCGATCCATTCTTCTTCATGACCCGCCGCGCCGGGATATTGACCGCGCGCGAGGCCGAAACGAAGCGTCTCTTCAAAACTACTGCCGGCCGCGATCGCTTCGGCGCTGGCGGCATAGAATTCGGCATAGCGCGGGTTCCACATGACATAGCGGTCTTGCGGGTCGAACAGCGCCACGCCTTCAGGAAAGACGTCAAAGGCATCGACCAGCCGCTGGTGCACGTTGCCCAGTTCCTCGATCATCAAGGATAGCGACCGGTCGGCACGGCTGCGGTCGCGCTCGGCCTCCTCGTAGGCGCTCGCGACCAGTTCGCCGAGCAGCGTGAGGTCAACTTCACCGGTGTCGCCTGTGGCTTTGGCAAGTTGCCGGGCAAACAGTTTGCTCATGACGAGGCCGCCGCCTTGGCCGGCGGCGCCATCGCGACCGGCGCGACTGGCGTCCGAGCGTGCGGCGCAACATCCGTGGGGTGGCCGCTTACCGGCGCAACTCGCCCGATGGCCGCCGCGGCACCGTTAAGAAAAGTAGAATTGAAGCCCGACATGCGGCGACGCTAGTTAAAAAGGCCTCGAAATCCCTTAATCGGACTGTAAAAACTGTCGGCAGCCGAACCGGAATGTTTGGCATGCTGAACGGTCCGTATCGCCCCGGTAGCATTTTGCTACCACCTGTTCCGCGCACGGAACTTCCGGCCCGCCTTGCCGTTGATAAGCGCCTCATCAATGCGCACCCGGCCGTGGGCAGGCAACACGCAACGCCGCCGGGACCGCATCACAGGGAGATTAGCCGTGTCACTCGGAACCATTATTCTCATTATTCTCGTCATCGCCCTGCTCGGCGGTTTTTCCGGCATCGGCGGCGGCCCGTTCTACGGCACCGGCTATTACGGCGGTGGCGGCCTCGGCCTTATCGTTGTGATCCTGCTGATCCTCATCCTGCTCGGCAAAATCTAGCAGACGCGCAAACAGCGAAGGCGGCACACGAGATTTTCTCGTGCGCCGCCTTTTTGCATTTTTAGCGGTACGCCGAATTATTTCTTGTAGGCCGCGATCACCGCTTCACCGTCCGGACCGGCGCGCTTGATCCAGTCGGCCGTGAGTTGATCGCCGATCTTCTTCAAGCCGTCCTTGAGCGCGGCGCTCGGCGGCAGAACCTTCATCTTGTTCGCCTTGAGCTGCTCAAGATACCAAGTGGCCTTCTCCTCGGCCATTTTCCAGCCGCGCGTTTCGGCGGTGGCCGCGGCCTTCAGAATCGCGTCCTGCGTCGGCTTGTCGAGCGCATCGAACGCCGCCTTGTTGACGAAGGTGAGGTTCTTCGGAATCCAGGCCTGCGTGTCGTAGTAGTGTGTCATCGTCTCCCACGCCTTGCTGTCGTAGCCGGTCGAGCCCGACGTCATGAAGGCATTGACCACGCCGGTCGCCAGCGCCTGCGGCAATTCCGCGGCCTGGATCGTGACCGGCTG
>JANMSZ010000447.1:0-3248 GCA_031389925.1 Hyphomicrobiales bacterium
GATCGAAGTCTTGGGCGCCGCCGGCGAATTGCCGATGCCGGTGTTCGGCGATCAGGAATATCCGGAAGAGACCCGGCTCACTTACCGCTTTCTCGATCTGCGGCGCGAGAAATTGCACAACAACATCATGCTGCGCGGCGCCATCATCGACTCGCTGCGCAAGCGCATGAAAGACGGCGGCTTCTTCGAATTCCAGACGCCGATCCTGACCGCGTCGTCGCCGGAAGGCGCGCGCGACTATCTGGTGCCGTCTCGCATTCATCCGGGAAAATTCTACGCGCTGCCGCAAGCGCCGCAGCAGTTCAAGCAGCTCATCATGATCGCGGGCTTCGACCGCTATTTCCAGATCGCGCCGTGCTTCCGCGACGAGGACGCGCGCGCCGACAGATCTCCTGGTGAATTCTATCAACTCGATTTGGAGATGAGCTTCGTCACGCAGCAGGATGTGTTCGACGCGGTCGAGCCGGTGATCCGCGGCGTGTTCGAGGAGTTCGGCAAGGGCAAGAAGGTCACGCAGAAGTTTCCGCTGATCCCTTACGCAGAAGCAATGTCGAAATATGGCAGCGACAAGCCCGACTTGCGCAATCCGATCGTGATGCAGGACGTGAGCGAAGCGTTCCGCGGTTCGGGCTTCAAGATTTTTGCCAACATTCTTGGCGCCGATCCGAAGAACGCGGTCTGGGCTATTCCGGCGCCGACCGGCGGCAACCGCGCGTTTGCCGATCGCATGAACGCATGGGCGCAAGGCGAGGGCCAGCCGGGCCTCGGCTATATCTTCTGGCGCGAAGGCGAAGAGGGTGGTGCCGGTCCGCTCGCCAAGAACATCGGGCCGGAGCGCACCAAGCAAATCGCGGATCAGCTTAGCCTCAAGGTCGGTGACGCCTGTTTCTTCGTCGCCGGCAAGCCGAAGGATTTCGTCAAGTTCGCGGGCAGTGCGCGCACCAAGGTCGGCGAAGAGCTGAACCTGATCGCCAAGGATCGTTTCGATCTGTGCTGGATCGTCGACTTCCCGATGTTCGAATGGAACGAGGAAGAAAAGAAGATCGACTTCTCGCACAACCCGTTCTCGATGCCGAACTTCCCGGTCGACGAATTTCTCACGCTCGATCCGAAGGACGAGGACAAGATCCTGTCGATGAAGGCGATCCAGTACGACATCGTCTGCAACGGCACCGAATTGTCGTCGGGCGCCATTCGTAACCACCGCCCCGAGGTGATGAAGAAGGCCTTCGCCATCGCCGGCTACGGCGAAGAAGTGCTCAAGGCGAAGTTCGGCGGCATGCTGCACGCGCTGTCGCTCGGCGCGCCGCCGCATGGCGGCATCGCGCCCGGCATCGACCGCATCGTCATGCTGCTCGCCGGCGAGGAAAATCTGCGCGAAGTCGTGCTGTTCCCGATGAACCAGCGCGCCGAAGACCTGCTGATGGGCGCACCATCGGAAGTCAGCGCAAAGCAGCTCAAAGAGCTGCATATTCGGCTGGAACTGCCGAAGAAATGACGCCCTTGCGTCATCCCCGCGAAAGCGGGGATCCAGCTTTTAAAGCGGCGGCACCTTTTCCATTGAATTGACGCCGGGCTTTTCCGGCAGCGGGATGAACTCGATCTCGTCGCCGGGGACTTTGCCGAAATGGCCGGCGGTCCATTCCGCTTTGGCCTGCTCGATGCGCTCCTTGCGCGACGACACGAAATTCCACCAGATGTGGCGCGGGCCGTCCATCGGTGCGCCGCCGACTATGACGAAATGCGTATCGGTCGCGGCGGTGATGGTGATGCGGTCACCGCGCTTGAACACCAGCAGCCGTCCCGGCTCGAATTTGTCGCCGGCAATGTCGATGGTGCCTTGGATAACGTAAATTGCGCGCTCTTCGTGATCGGCGTCGAGCGGCAGGCTCGATCCCGCGGTGAGATGCACGTCGCCGAAGATGGTCTCGTGGACCGTCGGCACCGGTGACTTGGCGCCATAGAGCGAGCCCACAACCACGCGCACATTTGTGCCGTTGTCCTTGACGATCGGGAACTCGGCGATCTCGTGATGCGCGAAGCCGGGCGCCATCTCTTCTTTGTCGGCCGGCAGGCCGACCCACATCTGCAGGCCATGGATCGGGCTGCCGGTGCTGCGCAGTTCGGGCCCGGTGCGTTCGGAATGCACGATGCCGCGCCCAGCCGTCATCCAGTTCACTTCGCCCGGCTTGATCGGCGCTGCGGTGCCGAGGCTGTCGCGGTGCATGATTTCGCCATCAAATAGATAGGTGACGGTCGCCAAGCCGATATGCGGATGCGGCCGCACGTCGAGGCCGTTGCCGGCGCGAAACTCCGCCGGGCCGAAATGGTCAAAGAAAATGAACGGTCCAACCATGCGCGAGCGCGCCGAGGGCAGGGCGCGGCGCACCGAGAAGCCGTCGCCGAGATCGACGGTGCGCGGCACAACCACATGGGCGATGGCCTCGCAGCTATATTTGTCGCCCGCTTCGGGATCCTTGCCGGGGAAGAAACTCATGCTTGCTACAACTCCATTTTAGCTGCGGGGCCTTGGCCCGAACAGCCGCGTCGCGTTGCCATTGGCAATGCGCTTCGCTTGCTCCGGTGGCAGTTGCGCCAGCCAGCCGCGATATTCCTTGAAGATGGTATCGTAACCGAACCTGCGCTCGTTGATCCAGGTATCGGAGCCGAGCAGGAAGCGATCCGAGTGACGCCCGAACAAGTCGCGCCACTCGGCGGTGAGCTTGCCGTCGCTGCCCGTGACGCCGGCGCGGTACGACAGTTCGCCCCAGAGCGCGTTCGGATGCCGGTCGAGCAGTTCGGCAACGCGCGCGGTTCCTGTCGAAAATCCGGTATGGGCCCAGATGATGCGCGCCTTGGCGTTGTGGCCGAACAAAATCAGCAGCGCTTCTTCGTCGCAATGGGCGTGCAGAAAGAGATTTTTCTCGACCGCGAAGTCGACAACCTTCTTCACCCAGTCGGACGCCGCGGCCTTGCCGTAGATGTGGAATTCGCCAATGCCGCGGTAGTAGCCGCGTTCGTATTCGGTCTTGATCAGGTCGAAGATCGTCGGGTCGTTGAACCAGGTCTGGATGTCGGCGCGGACGCGATAAGGCCGGATAAAGGGGACCACCCAGAGGCCCGGGGGCTTGGCCTCCATCAACTGATGGGTGCCTTTGTTCGGCCGGCTGGTCGCCAGAACGCCGGAAACGCCGTTGCGATTGAAAACCTCAAGCAGCTTGTCGAGTTCGTAGAACGGCTTGGGTTCC
>JANMSZ010000497.1:0-10086 GCA_031389925.1 Hyphomicrobiales bacterium
GGCGCCACCGCTTCTTCGTCGGCGAACAGCGCATAAGGTTCGGCCGGCAGTCCGCGCCGCGCTTTGATCAAAGCTTCCTGCGCTGCCAACTGGATCGCGGTCTCTTCGGGCGGTTCCTGCTTCGCGGGCTCCTGCTTCGCGGCCTCTTGAATGACCGGTGCTGGCGTTGTAGGCGGTTTCAAAGCTTCCGGCTTCGGAAGTTCTTGCTTCGGGAGTTCCTGTTTCGGAAGTTCTTGGATCGTGACGTGCTGCACCAGCGCGATCGGCGGCGGCGGCAGCGCGCTGGCGAAAGACGGGATCGGCAATTCCGGCTCGTCCGGGCGCGGTACGACGCTGAGAGCGGCGAGTGCAAATACCGGATTTTGCAACGGCTCTTCCTCGATCGGCGGCAGGTCCTTGTTCTCGACCATGGCGTCGATGCGACGCTCCATCATGTCGAGCAGGTCGACCAGCCGCGCGGCCTTGGTCAGCGCGGTGGCGGAATTGATGTCGGGACGCGCCAGGCGAATGGCGATCAACAGCACGCGCAACTCGTCCTGCAGCCGGTCGCGCGCCGCGCCCTCGGCGCGCATCATGGTCTCGATGCGGTCGAGCGAGTCGAGCAGCATCTCGGTGTCGGCGTTGCGGTTGCGCCGGGCGTATTCGACGAGGAAGTCGCGGCCGCGCTGCGTCGATTCCAGCGCCGCGCAGAACGTGCGGTAGTCCTCCTCGCGCAGCACCCCCGAGGGCGGTTTGCGCGGCGAGCCGGAATTGCTGGTCAGAGATCGGGTCGCCATCGTCTCATTCGCCCGTGGCGGGGATGCGCCGTCAGTGCATTCCTCAAGCCGTCCGTTTATCAATCAGCCTGCTTGATTCGGCTAGTTCTCCCCGCAACTTCGGTTACAGAACCAAGACGTTATGCTGCCTTTTGCGAGCAAAATCGGGTTCACGCCGCGGGTTTCGGCGCTTTATGGGGCTTTCTTCATCGTTGCCGGTATCAGCCAACCATTCCTGCCGGTCTGGCTGAAGGCCAAAGGGCTGGACCCGGCCACCATCGGCCTGGTGCTGGCGGCGCCGATGCTGCTGCGGGTGCTGACCATCCCGCTGGCGACGCGTACCGCCGACCGGCGCGACGCCTTGCGGCTGGCGATCATCGTCGCCGCGTGTTTCGCCGCCGTCGGCTACGGCCTGATGGGGATAGCCGAAGGCGCGATCGCGATCCTGCTGGCTTATTCCTTTGCCTCGATCGGGTTCACGCCGCTGATGCCGTTGTGCGAGACCTACGCGTTCAAGGGCCTGACGGCGCGCGGCAAGGCCTACGGCCCGGTGCGGCTGTGGGGGTCGGCGACCTTCATCCTCGGCAATCTCGTCGCCGGCGTCGCCGCCGATATCATCGAACCGCGCCACATCATCTGGATGATCGTGATCGCGAGTTGCGGTACCGCTTTGGTGTCGTTCGCGCTGATGCCGGTGTCGGTTGCGGCGGTGCCGGGCAGCGAACCGCCGCGCACGCGGCCGGCGCTATTGCGCGATCCGGCCTTCATCGCGGTGGTGGCGGCGGCGAGCCTGATCCAGGGCAGCCACGCGATGTTCTACGGCTTCACCGCGGCGCAATGGCTCGGCGCCGGGCTCGACGGCACCGTGATCGCGGCGCTGTGGGCGCTGGGTGTGGCGGCGGAGATCGTGCTGTTCGCATTCTCGGCGCGGCTGCCGCCGTTCTTCACGCCAACGGTGCTGCTAATTGTCGGCGCGCTCGGCGCGGCGTTGCGCTGGGTCGGCATGGCGTTCGATCCGCCGTTCTTGGCGCTGCCGTGGCTGATGCTGCTGCACGCGCTGTCGTTCGGCGCGACGCATCTCGGCGCCCTTGGATTCGTCGCGCGTCATGCACCGCCCGGCCAAGCCGCGACCGCGCAAGGTTATCTCGCCATCGTCATGGGTCTGGTGATGGCCGGCGGCACGGCGATGTCCGGCGTGCTGTTCGCCGCCTACGGCAGTTTCGCTTTTATGGCGATGGCGCTAGCGGCGGTCGTTGGCGGCGCTTGCGCTGTGGTAGCGAACCGAGCCGGTGGTGATGCGCCGGCTTGAGCGCGTTTGCGCGCGGCGCGTCGTCTGCTCGCAACTCGCGACGATGCCGTCGAGCGCGCGGCCTTGCATGAAGATCATCTTGCGCGACAGGCCGCCATTGCGGTTGATCCAGCGGCGCACGTGGCTCGGATAGATATTCCACAGCGCCTGCGTGCCAAGCGGGCTGGTGATCGGGCGGCCGTCGTCGCCCGGCATCCACGCGGCGTGGAAGCCGAAGCGCGCGCGCGGCGTCGCGCAGACTTTGGCCGGCGGGATGATGCCGAGTACCAAGGTGCAGGCCGACAGGCAATTGCCATCGATGACGACGCGCTCGCCCGAGGAGCGCAGCATGCTGAAGGCTTGCAGGTAATGACCGATCTGGCCGCCGCGGTCTTCGGCGATGCGCATGGTGGCCGAGGCCGGCGTCAGGCCGGACGCCAGCAGCGCCGCACAGAGCAACAGGCTCCGAATCCGCAATACGCCCAGAAAACGCATCGCCCCCAACCCCCGTTACGGCCACACCTCGTTACCCGCGAGATTAACCGGCCGTTAACCAATTGTAAGCCGATCGGGGCGTTTTGGGATAGGTATGGTTAACGGAAATTAACCGTACATTTCAGGAACGGCGTCAGGTATTTACCGGGTGTTGCAGGGCCGCATCGGTGCACAACTCAGTGCAGCGGGCCGGGGGCGGCGGTTTCACCGCTGGCGGCCGCCCAGCGCACGCATTCGGCGGCCAGTTCCTCGAGCTTGCGGGCGTCCGCCTCGTTCCAGCTCAGCGCGGCGATCTCACGGCACAGTTTGGCATGGGCCAGCAGGCGCTGGGCGACTTTCGCCGAGGGCTGGGCTGAGACGGGAATCCACGCTGGAGGGAAGGCTGAGGCCATCGTCGATTCGTAGCCGGCCGCCGGGGTAGGCGCCTTGAGGCAGATCAAACCACTGAAACTACATATGAAATAGCTTCCGGTCGATTTGTTCAACCCCAAAATCCGGCGTCGGCTGGATAGACCAAACTGGCCTCATACCGCAGACCGCCGTCGCGATCCCTGGCAAGCAGCAGCGGGCCGTCGAGATCGACGAACCGCGCCGACTGCGCCAACAAGACCGCCGGCGCCATGGCGAGCGAAGTTGCGACCATGCAGCCAGCCATGACGGCAAAGCCGGACTTTTGGCAGTCCAGGGCCATTTTCAGCGCTTCCGTAAGGCCGCCGGTCTTGTCGAGCTTGATGTTGACCGCGTCGTATTTACCGGCAAGTGCCGGCAACGAACGGCAATCATGCACGCTCTCGTCGGCGCAGACCGGGATCGGGCGTTGGATGCGCGCCAGCGCCTGGTCCTGGCCTTCCGGCAGCGGCTGCTCGACCAGCACAACGCCGGCTTGCGCGCAGGCGGCGAGGTTGGCTGCCAGGTTCTGCTCGGTCCAGCCCTCGTTGGCGTCGACGATCAAGGTCGCCTTCGGCGCGGCAGCCCGGACCGCGGCGATGCGGGCGGCATCGTCGCCGTCGGCGGCGCCGAGCTTGATCTTCAAGAGCGCGCGGCCGGAGGCGGTGGCGGCGGCCTGGGCCATCTCGGCGGGGCCGGCAATCGAGATCGTAAAGGCGGTGGTGAGCGGGTGCGGGGCGGGCAGCCCGGCGAGCTCATGGACCCGTTTGCCGCTGCGCTTGGCCTCGAGGTCCCAGAAGGCGCAATCGAGCGCGTTGCGCGCGGCGCCCGGCGGCATGGCACTTTGCAGCGTCTGGCGCGTTAATCCCGCGGCCAGACGGGGGCGAATGGCGTCGATAGCGGCGGTGACGCTGGCGACACTCTCACCATAGCGGGCATAAGGCACGCATTCGCCGCGTCCGGTCATCTGGCCGTCGGCCAGTTCGGCTACCACCACGACCGCCTCGGTCTTGGCGCCGCGGCTGATGGTGAAGGTCCCGGCGATGGGCCAGCGTTCCGTCATCAGGCTGAGGGTCAAATTGCGGGACAAATTCAAGCACCTGGGGATAGCGGCCGGTCCGGCCAAACCCTCGACAGGTTCGCGGGCGTGGGTCAAGTATGAGTGTTAACATTGCCGATTCCGGGCCTGTTGCTAGGCGAAATTCGAGGCAACGCTAAGTGAGCGATACGCTGCTTGACGAAAAGGCCGAAGGCGAGCGTCTGCGGCTCGCCGCCGGCGGCGCGTGGATCGCCAAGAACGCGCGCCTGCTGGAGACGCAGATCGAGCACGCGGGCCGCCACAATGGCGGCGTCAAACGCGTCGACATCGACATGACAGGCGTCGATCGCCTCGACACCTTCGGCGCCTGGCTGCTGCAGCGCCTGGTGCGCGATTTCTCGGCGCGCGGCGCCGACACCAAGGTGACCGGGCTCAAGGACGACTATCGCCAGTTGATGGACGAACTGAGCGCGATAAAGCCGGACGTGAAGGTCGTCCACACCCGCGCGCA
Source organism: Hyphomicrobiales bacterium (assembly GCA_031389925.1). Lineage (GTDB taxonomy): Bacteria > Pseudomonadota > Alphaproteobacteria > Rhizobiales > Xanthobacteraceae > Pseudolabrys. The sequence continues at coordinate 4,476 of JANMSZ010000497.1, forward strand.
ATCCTTCGCCTATGCGCTGGCCTCGATCGGCGAGAATATCGTCTCGATCGGCAACTCGCTGTTGGCGATGGTCAACATACTTGGCGCTTTGATCGTTGCGCTGCTGCGCGTGCTGTCACGGCCGCGCAGCTTTCGTTTCACCTCGCTGATCCATCAACTCGACAATGTCGCGTGGCGCGCCGTCCCCATCGTTCTGCTGATCACGTTTCTGATCGGCTGCATCATCGCGCAGCAGGGCCTGTTTCATTTCCGCAAGTTCGGCGCCGACGTTTACGTCGTCGACATGGTCGGCATCCTGGTGCTGCGCGAACTCGGCGTGCTGATCGTCTGCATCATGGTGGCCGGCCGTTCCGGTTCGGCCTACACCGCCGAACTCGGCTCCATGAAGATGCGCGAGGAAATCGACGCCCTGCAGACCATGGGCTTCGATCCGGTCGAAGTTTTGATCCTGCCGCGCATCCTCGCGCTGATCATCGGCGTGCCGATCCTCACCTTCCTCGGTTCGATGGCGGCGCTCTATGGCGGCGGGCTGGTGTGCTGGCTCTACGGCGGCATCGATCCCGATATCTTTCTGTCGCGGCTCAAGGAGTCGATCGCGCTCAACACGTTCCAGGTCGGCATGATCAAGGCGCCCTTCATGGCGCTCACGATCGGGGCGGTGGCCTGCGTGGAGGGGATGGCGGTCAAGGGCAGCGCCGAGTCGCTTGGCCGGCAGACGACGGCTTCGGTGGTGGAATCGATTTTCCTGGTGATCGTGATGGATGGTCTGTTCGCGATCTTCTTTGCTTCGATCGGGATGTAGGCCGATGGCGCTCACTCCCAAAGTGAAAAGCAAGGACATCGTCATCGAAGCGCGCGACGTGGTCGCGGGCTTCGGCGACCACGTCGTGCTCAATCACGTCGATCTCGACGTTCATCGCGGCGAAGTGCTCGGCTTCGTCGGCGGCTCGGGCGCCGGCAAATCGGTGCTGATGCGCACCATCATCGGCCTGGTGCCCAAGCGCGAGGGCACCATCAAGGTGTTTGGCATCGACATGGACGCGGCCAGCATCGAAGAGCGCCAGGCGGTCGAGCGGCGCTGGGGCATTCTGTTCCAGCAGGGCGCGCTGTTTTCCTCGCTGACCGTCATGGAAAACCTTCAATTCCCGGTCCGCGAGTATCTCAACGTGTCGCAGCGGCTGCTCGACGAACTGGCGGTCGCCAAGCTGGAAATGGTCGGGCTGGACGCATCCGTCTGCGGCAAGCTGCCGTCGGAGCTCTCGGGCGGCATGACCAAGCGCGTGGCGCTGGCCCGCGCGCTGGCGCTCGACCCGGATATCGTCTTCCTGGACGAGCCGACCTCCGGCTTGGACCCCATCGGGGCCGGCGATTTCGACACGCTGATCGCCACTTTGCAACGAACTTTAGGGCTGACCGTTTTCATGGTAACCCATGACCTGGACAGCCTGCATACGGTCTGTGACCGGATCGCCGTCTTGTTCGAAGGTAAGGTGATCGCTACCGGAACGATGGACGACATGCTCGCTTCCAAGCATCCCTGGCTGGTCTCGTATTTCCACGGAAAACGGTCGCGGGTGGAGCATTCGGCGGAATGCCAAAGCCGAGGCGTGACAGATTAGGCTGTTGAAACTGACGCAACGTCAGACTGGAGTTGCTGCGTGGAGACCAGAGCTAATTACGTGCTGATCGGGGTGTTCACGCTGGCCGTCGTGGTCGGGGTGTTCGGCTTCATCTATTGGTTCCAGAACATCGGCGGCACCGGCGAGCGCGCGTTCTTCCGCGTGCAGTTCGAGGGCTCCGTGTCCGGCCTGCGCACCGGCGCGTCGGTGCTGTTCAACGGCATCAAGGTGGGCGAAGTCACCGAGCTCAAGCTCGATCCGAAGAAGCCCAAGCAGGTGATCGCCGGCATCTCGGTCGACAAGGTTGTCGCCATCCGCCCGGATACCGAAATCGGCCTCGAGTTTCAGGGCTTGACCGGAATTTCGGCGCTGTCGCTCAAAGGCGGCGATCCGAATAAGCCGCCGCTGGCCGGCGGCAAGACCGCTAAAGATGAGCAGCCCATAATGATCGCGCCGCCCGGCGCCACCTCGGACGTGACGGCGGCGGCGCGCGACGCGTTGAAAAAGGTGCAGGACCTGATCGAGGAAAACCAGAAGTCGATCAAAGCGGCGCTCGAGAATATCGACAAGTTCACGGCGACTTTGGTGCGCAATTCCGATCACATCGACAACTCGCTGGCGAACATCGACAAGTTCACTGGCGCGCTCGGCCGCAACGCCGACCGCATCGACAATATCGTGGTCGGCCTCGAGAGCCTGTCCGGCGGCAAGGACGGCAAGAGCGGCGAGATCAACGAAGCCGCGCGATCGATCAAGACGCTGGCCGACAATCTCGACAAGCGCACCGACGAACTGACCAAATATATCGGAGGGCTGGCGCGCACGGGTACACGGACGCTGAGCACCATCGACAAGGCGGCCAAGAACTTCGACGCCAACCCGAGCCGCATCATCTGGGGCGGCGCGCCGCCGGATGAGAAAGCCAAAGAGAGCAAGGCGGCCTCGCCGGCTGCGACAAAGAAGAAATAGCGGGCGGGACAGATATCAAAACAAAACGGGCGCCGGTGAGGGCGCCCGTTTGCGTTTCAGTGTTCGAGACGATTAGTCGAACCGCCCCGCGGCATGCGCCAGCATGGTGTAGACCTTGCCGGTTTCCGACGTCAGATAGGTGCGGGCCACCACCTGGCCGCGGTCGTCGCGCGAGACCTCGTCGAGCAGCCGCTCGAACTCGCCGATATAGCGGTCGACCGTCAACTTGAATTCGCGGTCGGCGCGATACTTCTTGCGGATCTCGTCGAATGCCTGCTGGCCCTGAAGGGTATAGAGCCTGCGGGTGAAGACGTTGCGCTCGCCGCGCTTATAGCGGTCCCACAGATCGGCGGCGGCGTCGTGGTCGATCATGCGCGCGATATCGACCGACAGCGAATCCAGCGACTCGATGGAGTGGCGGGGGGTGCGTTCTTCCTGAGCGCGCGGCGTGTCGCGCAGAATGTCGCGTTGCGGCTCGCGCTGTTCGCCGCGCGGATATTCGCGGGCTGGCTCGGTTTCCTCGCGCGAGGCGCGGTTGAGCAGATCGGACAGCCAGCCGCGGCCGGCCACGGCCTGCGCCGGGCTGAGCGCTGGGGCTTCGGCGGCGCGGCGCGCAGCCGGTGCAAAATTGACCGGCTCGCTACGTGCGGCGGGCCGCGGCGCCGGGGTTTCTTGCCGTTCCTGCCGCGGCTCCGGACGCGATTCTTGACGCGATTCTTGGCGTTCTTGGCGCGGCTCCGAACGCAATGACTGGCGCGGCGAGGCGATCTCGCTGCTGCGGCCGCCGACGATGGCGAGCGCCGGCTCTTCGCGGCGCTGTGCCGGCTCGACGGCGTCGAGGTTGCGGCCGTGGCGCGCGACGATGCGGTTCAATTCGGCCAAGGCTTCGATCTGGTCGACGATGACGCGGCGCATCTGCGCGGCGCTGTCGGCGGTCTCCTGCGGCAGGTCGAACACGCCGCGGCGCAATTCGGTGCGGGTGGCTTCGAGCTCGCGCGCCATCTGGGTGCGCATGTTCTCCAGCTCGCGCTGGGTGGTGATGCGGGTCTGCTCCAGCTCGCGCTGCATGTCGGTGGCCATCTGCTTCATGCCGGCAATGGTGTCGGCGAAACGCTCGTTGGCGTCGGTGAACAGCGACTGGGTGTCGCCGGCCGACTGCTCGTAGATCGAGCGCATGGCTTCGGCGGCGCGGCGGCGCTCGTCCTCGGCGTTTTCGCGTACGCGGTCATATTGGTCGGCGATGGCGCGGGTGCTTTCGGTGCCGGCGTCGGCGACCGCCCGGACCACGTCGCCGACGGCGCGGGTGCCCTCGGCGCTGGCTTCCGAGACGACGCGGACGACGTCGCCGATGGCGCGCGAGCCTTCGGCGCTGGCTTCCGACACCACGCGCGCGACGTCGCGGGCGCGGGAGGAGGCGACTTCGAGCGATTCATCGAGCAGGCCGGAGAAGCGCTTGAGACGCTGCTCGAGGTCTTCGGTGCGGATGTCGAGCGTCGAGACCAGCGAGTCGAGCTGGACGCGGCGCTCGTTGATAGTGTCTTCGCTGCGCTGGTTGCTGCTGTCGACCAGTTCGGCGGCCTTGGCCAGATCGCGGCCGTGGGCGTCGAACTGCACGGCCAACTGGCCGAGGTCGCTGATGACGTGGGTGGTGACGTCGCGGAAGTTGGTGATGTTGCGCTCGACGCGGTCGGTGGCGACGCCGGTGGCGGCGCTGACCTCGTTCATGGCGGTGACGAAATCCGACACGCGCAGCATCAAGGTGTTTTCCAGCGCGCTCATGTTCTCGTGCGAACCGGACAGCACTTCCTGCAACATGATGTTGGCCTCACGCAGCCGCTCGAACAGCGCGGTGGTGTCGGCGCGCAGCATGTTGTGGGTTTCGAGCATCTCGGAGACGGTCGTGGTCGTCATCTCCTTGGAGACGGAGATCGCCTTCTGCGCGGTTTCGCTCAGCTCGTTCAAGGTGCGGGTGACGTTGTTGCTGGCCGTCTCGCCCGCGGTATTGATCATGCGGGTGATTTCGCTGCCGTTGTCCATCATGTTGCGGGTGAAGGCGAAGCCCTTCTCCTCGATGGACGCCATGGCGGTGTCGGTCGCCTTGGTGATGTCGTTGGCGAATTGCGCGCCCTTCTCGACGATCGCGGACAGCACGCCGCCGCTCTTGTCGGACAGGATCGCGGTCATCTCATTGGTGCGGTGGCTGACGGCGTTGGCGATCTCTTCGGCCTTGCCGACGAAATTGCGGGCAACTTCGTCACTCACGCCAGTGAGCGTGCGTTCGGCCTCGCTGGCGCTGGTGCGGATCGCGTCGGTGGTCGACAGCGCGAGCGCGCTGAGCGAACGCTCGGCTTCGGCCGAGTTCGACGTGATCGCCTGGGTCAGTTGCTCCATGCGCGAGTGCAGGGCGTCGGCGGCGGCCTTGGTGCGGGTCTCTATGTGCTCGGTCACGGTCTCGGCGCGGCCGACCAGCAATTCCTCGAAGCGGCCGATGCGGCTGTCGAGGGTGTTGGCGACCTCGAGGGCGCGGGCGCCCAGCTTCTGGTCGAGATTGGTGGTGGTGTTGCCGATGGCCTCGGCGACTTCGTTGCCGCGGGCGGTGATGGTGCCGGCGACCTCGGTGATGCGCTTGTCGAGCGCGCCGACGACATCGCGGCCGCCGTCGGTCAAAGTCTGAGCCAGGCCCGTGACGCGCGAGCCAAGCAGCTCCTCGAACTGCGCCAGCCGCGTATCGAGCGTGCTGTTGAGTTCGGTGGTGCGGCCGGTGACGCGCTCGTCGAAGGTGTCGAGGTAGGTGCGGATCGCGGAGGAGACGTCCTGGGTGCGCTGGCCGAGGCGTTCGACCAGTTCGCCGCCGTAGGTCTTCACGGTGTTGTCGAATTCGGCGATGTGGCGCGTGACCAGATTGCCGAGCGTGGTGGAGTCGCGGGAGATCTTCTCGGTCAGCTCGGTGCCGCCATGATTGAACATGTCCTCGAAGGCCTGCAGGCGCGCCGCCAGCATGTCCTTGACCGCCGCGCCGCGGC
>JANMSZ010000569.1:0-3092 GCA_031389925.1 Hyphomicrobiales bacterium
TTGTGCGAATATTTCGCCAACTCCGACCAGGTCGAGAAAGCCGACGGCCCGAGCAACGGCAGCAACAGCGTCTTGCCGAACGTGACGTTAAGCCCTGAGATCGCGAGGATGAGGAAACACGTCGCCGTCAGCCAATGGACGAAGCGTTCGATTGCATTGAAGCGCACGATCTTGCGGCCGGAGAACCCGCTTTCCAGTTTGACCTGCCCACGCGTCAGATAAAAGACCACTAGCAGCCCAAGCATGCCCAGGATCGCAATGGCGCCGATCCAGCGCAGCGTCACCTGGTGCCATTGCCGCCACTCGCGGCCGGCCGGCTGTTCGAGCACGTCGGACCTCTTGTCCGGGATGGATACGCGGCCTTGGATCCGGTTGAGCTCCTGGAGAAGCTGTTGCTCCTTGACTGCGCTCGCTGTCGGATTGACCGAGCTCGGCTGCTGCGCCGAAGCCGGCGCCACGATGGCGACAACGAAAGCAAGCGCGAGAGCGCCGGCGATGAAGCGAATCTGCGTCATGAATTTCGCCAAAATGCCCAACATTGGCATCCCTCCCCTTTGTCTTCCCATTTTCTCAATTTCTTGTTGTCGAAACCGGCGGCGCGGGATTCCACGCCGCCAGCTTGCTCTTGATCAGGTTGCGATCGCTTCGCGGTAGGCCGTCTGCCAGCCCCAAGCACCGGAGCCGTAGCCGCGCTTGGACACCCGCTCCTTGTAGATTTGGGCGATCACGTCGCCGTCGCCGGCGAGCAGCGACTTGGTCGAGCACATCTCGGCGCAAAGCGGCAGCTTGCCTTCGGCCAGCCGGTTGGCGCCGTACTTCTCGTACTCTTCCTTGCTGCCGTCGGCTTCCGGGCCGCCGGCGCAGAACGTGCACTTATCCATCTTGCCGCGCGACCCGAAGTTACCGAGCTTGGGATATTGCGGCGCGCCGAATGGGCAGGCGTAGAAGCAATAGCCACAGCCGATGCACAGGTCTTTGGAGTGCAGCACCACCGCGTCGGCCGTGGTGTAGAAGCAGTTCACCGGACAGACCGACGCGCAGGGCGCGTCAGTGCAGTGCATGCAGGCCATCGAGACCGACCGTTCGCCCGGCTTGCCGTCATTGAGCGTAACGACGCGCCGGCGGTTGATGCCCCACGGCACCTCGTGTTCGTTCTTGCAAGCAGTGACGCAGGCGTTGCATTCGATGCAACGGTCGGCGTCGCAGAGGAATTTCATACGTGCCATGATCGTTGCTCCTTACGCCGCTCTGACCTGACAGAGGGTGGCTTTGGGTTCTTGCATGCCGGTAACCGGATCGAAGCCGTACGTGGTGAGAATATTGACGCTCTCGCCGAGCACGATGGGATCGGTACCCTTGGGATAATTGGGGCGTTGATCGACGCCCTCGAACCAGCCGGCGAAGTGGAACGGACACCACGTCACGCCCTTGCCCACACGTTCGGTGACCAGGGCTTTCATCCGCGCCTTCGAATTTTGTTCCGCGCCGGTCACCCAGACCCATCCGCCGTCTTTGATGCCGCGCTCGGCGGCATCGGACGGATTGATCTCGATAAACATGTCCTGCTGCAGTTCGGCGAGCCACTTGTTCGAGCGGGTCTCTTCGCCGCCGCCCTCATATTCGACCAGACGGCCGGACGTGAGAATGAGCGGGAAGCTCTTGGCGACCCCCTTTTCGACAGCGGCCTTTTGAACATCGAAGCCGACGTTCGGCATCCGGAACTGCACGGCATTCGGCAGCGTCGGATACTTCGCGACGAGGTCGGGCCTCGGCGTGTAGATCGGCTCGCGGTGCACCGGAATAGGATCCGGCAAGCCGAACGCGTTGGCGCGCGCCTTTCCGTTACCGTAAGGCGTGCAGCCGTGTTCGATGGCGACGCGCTGGATGCCGCCGGAGAGATCGATCGCCCAGGACACCGCATCCGGCGTGGTCGGGTTGATCTTGTTGATCACCGCCATTTCGGCTGCGGTCAGATCCTTATCCCAGCCGAGCTTCTTGAGGACGCCCAGCGTGAATTCCGGGTAGCCGTCCTTGATCTCGGAGTCCTTGGAATAGTAACCGTTGCCAAGCAGGCTGACCATGCGCTTGGTGCCGTCCGGCAGCGTTTCCTCGCGTTCGATTCCGAAGCGCGGGCGGAAGGTGCCGCCGCCTTCCTTGATCGAAAGGTTGGTGTTGTAAAGCAGCGGCGTACCGGGATGCTTGAACTCCGGCGTTCCCCAGCACGGCCACGGCAGGCCGTAGTAGTCGCCCTTGTTCGGCCCGGTGGTGGCCTTCTGCGTCAGCATGTCGAAGTCTTTTTGGTTCGCCATGTGCGATTTCAATCGCTCAGGCGACTGGCCGCAGTAGCCGGTCGAGAAGCCACCGCGGTTGATCTCGCGGAGGATGTCCTCGGCGACCGGCACGTTGTTCGCGATTTTAATATTCTTGAACATCAGATCGGCGAAACCGAGCTTCTTAGCCAAGAGGTACATGACCTCGAGATCGTCTTTCGATTCGAAGATCGGCTTGACGATCTGCTCGCCCCACTGAATGGCCCGGTTGGACGACGTGCGCGAGCCGCTGGTTTCGTAGCTGGTGGCGATCGGCAAGAGATAAGTGCCGTTCTTGCGCGCCGGGGCGAGAGACGCCCAAGTGGTCGGATGCGGATCGGCGACCACCAGAAGCTCGAGCGCCTCGATACCCTTCTGGGCCTGTGGCATGCGCGTCACGGTGTTGCCGCCGTGGCCCATGACGAACATCGCCTTAATGTTGTCTTTCTGCCGAACGTCCTTCTTGTCGTAGAGCGTCGCGTCGAACCAGCGGGTCGATGGAATGCCCGGCGTGTTCATCGTATTGGTGACTTTGCCGTCGGCCGCGGTGGCCTTGTCGAAGCGCTCGACGAACCAGTCATAGGGAACCTCCCAGACGCGCGACCAATGCCGCCACGCGCCTTCGACCAGGCCGTAGTAGAGCGGCAGCGTCACGATATCGAGGCCGAGATCGGTCGCGCCCTGCACGTTGGTATGACCGCGAAAGATGTTGGCGCCGGTGCCGGGCGCGCCGACATTGCCGGTGGCCAGGCAGAGGATGCAGAACGCCCGCACGTTGGCGGT
>JANMSZ010000003.1:0-5238 GCA_031389925.1 Hyphomicrobiales bacterium
CTCGGCTGAATCCGCACGGCTCGCCGCCGGCTTGATGTGCTTCACGGTCGTGAAATCGCGCTTGAGCAGCGTGAGCAGCGTGGCTTCGGTGCCGCCTTGCAGCACCTTGGCGAGGAACGCGCCGCCCGGCGCCAGCACCTCGCGGGCGAATTCGACCGCGACTTCGACCAGCGCGATGATCTTGATGTGATCGGTCTTGCGGTGGCCGGTGGCATTGGCCGCCATGTCCGACAACACGACGTCGGCACGGCCGCCGAGCATGGCTTTGAGTTTATCCGGCGCCGACTCGTCGAGAAAATCGAGTTGCATGAATTCGACGCCCGGCAATGGGTCGATCGCCAGCAAGTCGATCGCGACCACGCGGCCCTGCTGCGGCGCGCCGACGCGTTTGGCCGCCACCTGGCTCCAGCCGCCGGGGGCCGCGCCGAGATCGATCACGCGGCCGCCTTTCTTGAGGAAGCGCGCCTTGTCGTCGATCTCGGATAATTTGAAGGCGGCGCGCGAGCGCATGCCCTCGCGCTTGGCGCGCGCCACATAAGGATCATTGAGCTGGCGGTCGAGCCACAGCTTGGACGACAGCTTGCGGTTCTTGCCGGTCTTGACGCGGACCTTCAGTTCGCGCGCGCCGCTACCTTTGCCGGGCATCTTGCTCATGACGATGCCGTCTGGCCGCCGCCCCGATTACCGTCGCCCGAAGTGCCGTCGCCCCAGGCGCCGTCGTCGCGCATCATCTGCACCAGCATGCCTTCGCGTAAGCCCCGGTCGGCGACGCGCAGGCGCGGACACGGGAAAGCACGGCGGATCGCTTCGAGGATGGCGCAGCCGGCCAACACCAGATCGGCGCGTTCGGGGCCGATGCACGGGCTCGCCACACGGTCGTCGTAGCTCATGGTCAGCAGCTTCTCGAGCACGGCGTTGATTTCGTCCTCGTTCAGCCAGCAGCCGTCGACGCGGTTGCGGTCATAACGTTTGAGATTGAGATGGACGCCGGCGATGGTGGTCACGGTGCCGGACGTACCGAGCATATGCACGCCGCGCAAGCCGTCGCTGCCGTGCTCGCGCGCGAAGGGCGCAATCTGCCCCGATACTTCGGCCACCATATTCTCGTAAGTTTCACGTGTGACATTGAGCCCGCCATGGCGCTCGGCCAGAGTGACGACGCCGTTGGCCAGCGAAATCCAGCCGCGCATCTGCGGCACCGGCGGCCCGCGTCGCGTCGCCTGCGAACGATTGAGCCGCACCAATTCCGACGAACCGCCGCCGATATCGAACAGCACCACGCCCTCGGCCTGCGGATCCATCAGAGGCGTGCAGCCGGTCGCGGCCAGTGTCGCCTCGGTCTCGCGGTCGATCACTTCGAGCTCGAGGCTCAATTCCTCGGACACGCGGGCGAGAAAGTCGTCGCCATTGCCGGCGGCGCGGCAGGCCTCGGTCGCGATCAGCCGCGCGCGGGTGACGCCGCGGTTTTTCATCTTGTTGCGGCAGATGGCGAGGGCCTCGAGCGCGCGCTCGATCGCCGCCTCGCTCAGACGGCCCGACGCCGACACGCCCTCGCCCAGCCTGATGATGCGGGAAAAGGCGTCGACCACCCGGAAGCCATCGCCGGCCGGCCGCGCCACCAGCAGGCGGCAGTTATTGGTGCCGAGGTCGAGCGCGGCATAGGTCGGACCGCCCCGATCGCTGCCGAAACCGACATCGGGCCGTCCAGACGACCGCCGACCCCAAGTTCCGGCCATTGGGGGCCGCACCTGCGACACCCGATCGACAAGGGGGTCGAGGCCTGGGTTGTCCCCGGCCTCGCCGCTCATAGTTGCAACCTTCCTGCCGCCCTTGCGGATCGCCTCCCAGCGCTCCGGCGTCGCGGCATGTTTCACGTTCCCGAAAAGTGTAACAGCGCCTCCGCTTGGCGCAACCCTCGGTCCCAAAAGCTATTCTTGTCGAAGCGGTTCTCCTGCTCTATTTGGAGCATCCCGACCCGCACAACCCAAGATGTACCGGCATGGACGACCGAACCACCGAAGCCGCGCTATCTTTGACCAAATTCGGCGTCGGGCAGCCGGTCCGCCGCAGCGAAGACCCCAAATTGGTGCGCGGCGAAGGCCGCTACACCGACGATATCACCCGCCCCGGCCAGGCCTACGCCGCGATGGTGCGGAGCCGGAACGCCCACGGAATCATCGGCAACATCGACACCACCGGCGCCAAAACCATGCCCGGCGTGCTGGCGGTCTATACCTCCGCAGACCTTGCCGGCTACGGCCCGCTCAAGTGCAGCATGCCGCTCAAGAACCGCGACGGCACGCCGATCCATTACACGCCCCGCCCCGCGCTGTCCGGCGAACGCGTGCGCTTTGTCGGCGATCCGGTCGCCTGCGTCATTGCCGAGACTGTCGCGCAAGCCAAAGACGCCGCCGAAGCCGTCGTGCTCGACATCGAGCCGCTGCCGGTCGCCATTGGTGCGGCCAATGCCGCAAAGCCCGGCGCGCCGCAGCTCTACGACAGCGCGCCGAACAACATCGCGCTCGATTTTCATTTTGGCGATGCGGACAAGGTGGCCGCCGCCTTCGCCAAGGCCAAGCACGTCACGCGTCTCGAGACGTCGAACCAGCGCATGATCGTCAATGCCATGGAGCCGCGCGTCGCGATCGGTGAATTCGACGCCGCCTCCGGCAAGTGGACGTTGAACTCGTCGAGCCAGGGCGTCGTCGGCATGAAGGCCGGGCTGATGGATATCCTCGGCGCGCCCGCCGACAAAGTGCGCGTCGTCACCGGCCAGGTCGGCGGCTCGTTCGGCATGAAGGCGACGGTCTATCCCGAGTACGTCTGCATCCTGCACGCCGCCCGAGCGCTCGGCCGTCCGGTGAAATGGACCGACGAGCGCTCCGGCAGCTTCGTGTCGGACCATCACGGCCGCGCCCAGGACATGGTCATCGAAGTTGCCTTCGACGAGAACGCGCATATCCTCGCCGTGCGCACCACCGGCTACGGCGACATGGGCGGCTTCCTGTCGAATTTCGGGCCGCTGCTGCCGACCGTCAATCAGGTCAAGAACGTCGCCAGCCTCTACAAGACGCCGTTGCTCGAAGTCGCGACCAAATGCGTGTTCACCAACACCACGCATGTCTCAGCCTATCGCGGCGCCGGGCGGCCGGAAGGCAATTACTACATGGAGCGCGCGCTTGATGTGGCCGCCGCCGAGCTCGGCATCGACCGCATCGAACTGCGCAAGCGCAACATGATCAAGCCGCGCGACCTGCCGTTCAAGGCCGCGTCCGACATGACCTATGACTGCGGCGACTTCCCCGCGGTGCTCAAGCAGGCGCTGGAGATGGCGGACTATGCCGGCTTCAAGAAGCGCAAGCGCGAGAGCAAGAAGCGCAAGATGCTGCGCGGCTTCGGCGTCGGCTGCTATCTCGAAGTTACCGCCGGGGGCGGCAAGGAACTGAGCGCCATCCGCTTCGATGCCGATGGCGGCGTCACCCTCGTCGCCGGTACGCTGGATTACGGCCAAGGTCACGCCACCGCCTACGCCCAGGTGCTCAACGACACGCTCGGCATTCCGTTCGAGCGCATCCGCCTGGTCGAAGGCGACAGCGACACCGTGCATTTCGGCGGCGGCAGCGGCGGTTCGCGCTCGATCATGAACGCGGGCGCGGCGGTGATCGAATCCTCCAAGCTTGTCATCGAAAAGGGCAAACAGATCGCCTCGCATGTGCTCGAAGCCTCGGCCAGCGACATCGAATTCAAGACCGGCCGTTTCGTTATTGCCGGCACCGACCGCTCGATTGGTGTGCTTGAGTTGGCTGAGCGTTTGCGCTCCGGCCTCAAACTGCCGGACGGCGTGCCGAACTCGCTCGATGTCGATCATGTGACTGACGCGGCGCTGCCCTCCGCCTTCCCAAACGGCTGCCATATCGCCGAAGTGGAAATCGATCCCGACACCGGCGCGGCCCGTGTGGTGCGCTATTGCGCGGTCAACGATCTCGGCACCGTCATCAATCCGCTGCTAGTCGAAGGCCAGATCCAGGGCGGCGTGATGCAGGGCCTCGGCCAGGTGCTGCTCGAGCAGGCGGTCTACGATTCCGACGGCCAATTGGTCACCGGCTCGTTCATGGACTACGCCATGCCGCGCGCCCACGACGCGCCGATGATCGAGGTCGCGAACCACCCGGTGCCGACCAAGAGCAATCCGCTCGGCGCCAAAGGCTGCGGCGAAGCCGGCACCACCGGCGGGCTGTGCGCCGTGTCCAACGCCGTGGTCGACGCGCTGTCGGATTACGGCATCCGCCATCTGGAAATGCCGATGACGCCGTCGCGCATCTGGCACGCCATCCAGGACGCGAAGGCCAAACTGCCGAAGGCGTCCTAGCATGGCGACCGAAGCGCTGGTCGAGAGCCGGGCGTCGCATGTCCGCCTGATCGCGGTGGTCAGCGCAGCGCATTTCGTCTCGCACTATTACATTCTGATTTTAGCGCCGCTGCTGCCCTTCGTGCGCGACGCCTATGGCGTGAGCTACACCGAGATCGGCCTCGCGCTCACCGCCTTTAACATCGTGACCGGCGCGCTGCAGACGCCGGCCGGATTCCTGGTCGATTGGCTGGGCGCGCGCGTGATCCTGATCATCGGCCTGCTGATCGGCGCCACCGCGTTCGTTGTCGTCGGCCTGGTGGATTCATATTGGGTTCTGGTGGCGATGTTCGCCCTCGCCGGCGTCGGCAACACGGTCTATCACCCGGCCGACTACGCGCTGCTCTCTGATCACGTTCCCGCCGACCGGATTGGCCAGGCGTTTTCGATCCACACCTTTGCCGGCATGCTCGGCTCGGCTGCGGCGCCGGCGAGCCTTCTGATGATGCAGAGCGTCTGGGGCTGGCGCGGCGCCTTCATCGGCGCCGGCCTGTTCGGCTTTGCGGTGGCCGCAGTGTTGATGCTGGTGCGCGACAATCCACCGGTGCACACCGCTGCGCCGCGAACCACGGGCGCGACGACCGCCGTGGGCTGGCGGCTGCTGCTATCGACACCGATCCTGATGAATTTCTTCTTTTTTATTCTGCTGGCGATGATCAGCGGCGGCATGTTCAACTATTCCGTGGTGGCGCTCGGCGCGCTCTACGGTACGCCGGCGGCTATCGCCAACGGCGCGCTCTCCGCCTTGCTGCTGCTGTCGGCCTTCGGCGTGCTGGCCGGCGGCGTGGTCGCCACCCGCGCCGCGCGCCACGCCTGGGTGGCGGCGCTGG
>JANMSZ010000024.1:0-13463 GCA_031389925.1 Hyphomicrobiales bacterium
GGCCATTGCGCCGCCTGCCGCGAAGGCCGCGATAATCTGTGCGAAAACGTCGCCGGCATCATGGGCTTCCACATTGACGGCTTCGCCCGCGACCTGATCAATCTGCCGGCGCGGCTGGTTGTCGCCGTCCCTGCCGGCCTGTCGTTCCGCGACGCCGCCTGCGCGCCGATCGCCTTCGGCACCACCGAACACATGCTGTTCGACAACGCCAAGCTCAAGCCGGGCGAGACCATTCTGGTGCACGCCGGCGGCTCCGGCATCGGCTCGGTCGCGATCAAGATGGCGAAAGCCATCGGCTGCACCGTCATCACCACCGTCGGTGACGACGCCAAGGCGGAAAGGGCCAAGGCCTTGGGCGCCGATCACGTCATCAACTACAAGACCGAGCGCTTCGAGGGCGTCACGCGCAAGCTGACAGCCAAGAAAGGCGTCGACGTGGTGTTCGAGCATGTCGGCGGCGAAGGCTTCAACGCCTCGCTGTTCGTGCTCAAGCGCGGCGGCCGGCTTGTGACCTGCGGCTCGACGGCGGGGCCGAGCGTGACCATCAACCTGATGCAGCTATTTCAGCAGCAATACAAAATCTTCGGCTCGTTCGGCTGCCAGATCCGCAACATCCGCGACAGCCTGTCGAAGATGGCGGCCGGCATTTCGCCGATCATCGATTCTGAATTCGCGTTGCCGGATTTCGAGCAAGGCCTGGCGCGGCTCGAAGGCCGCCAGGTGTTCGGCAAAGTGATCGTGAATTTCTAATGTCGACTTTGCGCAGACGCCTGCGCCGCGGCGTCAAGCGCTTCGGCAATGCATTGGCCGGCTTCGTCGCCGTGCGCCTACTGCGGATGTTGCAACGCGCCAACCTCGAGAAGACGTCCAATCTTGCCGGCTGGGTCATGCGCAAGATCGCCCCGCTGTTTCCCGAAAACCGCATCGGGCGCGCCAATCTCACCGCCGCCTTCCCCGAGAAATCGGCCGCCGAGATCGAGATCGTCCTGAGCGGCGTCTGGGACAATATCGGCCGCATGGGCGTCGAGTTCGCGCAGCTCAATAAGCTCTGGAACGAAGACGCCTACCTGCATCCCGAGAACAGCCGGGTTACGCTCGGGCCGGACTCCATCGAGCGCTTCCTGAAACTACAGAACGACGGCAAGCCGGCTTTGATCTTCGCCGCGCATCTCGGCAATTGGGAGCTGCCCGCGGTGTGCGCCGCCACCTACAAGCTCGACAGCGCGGTGTTGTATCGCAAGCCGAACGTCGCCGCGATCGACAAATGGCTCGAGGAAACCCGCGCCGCCAGCATGGGCGAGATCATCGCGACGGATATGAGCGCGCCGATGAAGATCGCGCAGGCGCTGGAGCGCGGCGCCCATGTCGGCATGCTGGTCGACCAGTATTACGTCCGCGGCGTGCCGGTGACGTTCTTCGGCCAGCGCACCATGGCCAACCCGCTGATTGCCCGGCTCGCCCAGCATTTCAATTGCCCGATCCACGGCACCCGCATCGTCCGCCTGCCCGGCCACCGCTTTCGCGCCGAACTCACCGACGAGATCGCGCCGGTGCGCGACGCCAAAGGCGATGTCGATATCCCCGGCACCATGCAGGCGATCATCGCCGTGATCGAAGGCTGGATCCGCGAGCATCCCGAGCAATGGCTGTGGCTGCACCGCCGCTGGCGGCCGGAAGACGCGACGAAGACCGGCTGATTGACGGCCCCGAATCGTTTGAGCCTGCAACGATTATTCGCCACGAATCGGCAATCTTTTATTTCGTCCTTTCCACACGAATCAGATAGCTCTGAAACACTTGAGAACAACAGGGATTTCACGCGAACCAGATTCCGTAGGGGGACAATATGCGCCGATCCGCAGTCATGTGGGTTGTTGGTGTGTTTGTTGCGTTTTCATCGATTGTTTCTGCATCGGCCGCCGATCTGCCGCGGCCGGCTTACAAAGCCGCTCCATATTACAGCCCTGCGCCTGTCTTCTCGTGGACCGGCTTCTATATCGGCGCCCACGCCGGCTAAGGCTGGGACAGATTGACCGGCACCAGCGCGTTCGGCACCGACAGCATCACGGCCAAAGGATTCCTGGGCGGCGGCCAGCTTGGCTACAACTACCAGATCGGCCAGTTCGTCCTCGGCGTCGAGGGCGAATACTCCTGGGCCAACGTCAAATACGACACGCCGCTCTTTGCCGGCACGCTCACCCTCAAGAACGACTACTTCATCACGGCCGCGGCCCGCATCGGCTATGCCTTCGACCGCTTCCTGGTCTTCGGCAAGGTCGGTGGCGCCTGGACTCGCGACAAGTGGGATGGCAATGACGGCCTCGGCGGCACCGTGACCAGTTCCACCAATCGCAGCGGCTGGATGCTCGGCGCCGGTGTTGAATACGCCTTCTTGGGCAACTGGTCGGCCAAACTCGAATACGACTACCTGATGTTCCGCGCGATTACTCCGACCTTTACCACCACAGGCGGGCTCACGGTGACCGGAACAGCGGACATCAAGGCCAATGCGCACCTCGTGAAGGCCGGCGTGAACTACCGCTTCACGGCCTTCTAAGCGACGCGGCTTCAGATCAACGACCAAGCCCGGCCTCGCGCCGGGCTTGGTTTTTTTTATGTCGTGTTCTGTTAAGTCTTAGTCGGCAGGCCCGCGGCCTTCCAGCCGATGATGCCGCCGGCTAGATGCGCGCTATAGGGGAAGCCTGCGTCCTGGGCCGCGACCGAAGCCGTGATCGAACGGCGGCCCGACCGGCAGGCAAACTCCACCTGCTTGCCTTGCGGATCGGGAATGAGGGCTGGGTCGAAGCTCGACAGCGGTACGATTACCGCGTCGGGATAGCTTTCCAGCGACGTCTCGTTCGGCTCCCGCACATCGACCAGCAGAATGCGGCCTTCGGTGAGCCCCTTCGCCACCTCTTCCGCCGTGAGGTTGGTCACCTCGTCGGCGCGCGGCATTTCGTCGGCCATGGCGGAACTCCATAACTTCGTTGCCGGCAATTTTAGCCGGAAACGGCGCGCGCCGCACTATCGATTTAGACGGTGATTTCAGACCGTGACTTGCGTGCCCACTTCAACCACGCGCCCGGTCGGGATCTGAAAATAGTCGGTGGCGTCGTTGGCCTGACGGGTCAGACCGATGAACAGCCGATCCTGCCAGAGCGGCATGCCGGACTGGGTGGCGGGCTTGAGCAGGCGGCGCGACAAGAAGAACGACGTCGACATGATGTCGAACTGCCAGCCGAGCTTGCGGGCGATCGCCAAAGCCTTCGGCACGTTGGGCGATTCCATGAAGCCGAACCGCAACACCACCCGCGAGAAGGTCTGCCCCACTGGCTCGATGCGCACGCGCTCGGACAGATCGACGCGCGGCGTGTCGGCGGTCTCGATGGTGAGGATGACGTTTTTCTCGTGCAGCACCTTGTAGTGCTTGAGACTGTGCATCAGCGCGGTCGGCGCAAAGCCCGGATCGCCGGTGAGAAAAACGGCCGTGCCCGGCACGCGGATCGGCGGCTTCTTCTCCAGATTGGCGACGAGAAAATCGAGCGGGATTTCCTGCTTGCGTGTTTTCTCGAACAACAGCCGACTGCCGCGCCGCCAAGTGTACATCACCGTAATCACAATGGCGCCGAGCGCGAGCGGCATCCAGCCGCCTTCGACGACCTTGAGAAGGTTGGCGGCGAGAAATGCCAAGTCGATGAACAAAAACGGCAGCATCAGCGCGAGCGCAGCGATCCAATGCCAGCCCCACACGCGCTTGATCACGATGATCGCCATCATTGCCGTGACCACCATAGTGCCGGTGACGGCGATGCCATAGGCGGACGCCAGCGCGCTCGACGAGCGGAACAGCAACACCAGTAACAGCACGCCGACCAGCAACAACATGTTCACGCGCGGCATATAAATTTGGCCGAATAGCGACTCCGAGGTGTGGCGGATTTCCAGGCGCGGCAGCAGGCCAAGCTGGATCGCTTGCTGCGTCAGCGAATAGGCGCCGGTGATCACGGCCTGGCTCGCAATCACGGTGGCGGCGGTGGCGAGCAGCACCATCGGCAGCAACGCCCACTGCGGATACAGCAAATAGAACGGATTCTCGATCGCCTTCGGATCGGCCAGCACCAACGCGCCCTGCCCGAGATAATTGATGACGAGCGCCGGCAGCACCACCACCAGCCAGGCAAAGCGGATCGGACCGCGGCCGAAGTGTCCAAGGTCGGCGTATAGCGCCTCTGCGCCGGTGACAACCAGGAACACGGCGCCGAGCGTGTAGAAGCCGATCAGGCCGTGATGCATCAGGAAGTTGACGCCGTAGTACGGATTGAAGGCGTACAGCACGTTGAGATTTTGTCCGATGTGCCAGACGCCGGCCATGGCGAGAGCGGCGAACCAGATCAGCGTCAGCGGACCGAATAGAGCGGCGACTTTGGCGGTGCCGTGCGATTGCACCGAGAACAGCGCGATCAAAATCACCACCGTAATCGGCACCACGTAAGCCTCGAGCGCCGGCGTGACGATTTTCAGCCCTTCAACCGCCGACAACACCGACAGCGCCGGTGTGATGATGGCGTCGCCGTAAAACAACGCGCCGCTGATGATGCCGAGCAGGATCAAGAGTCCGCTGCTGCGGCCCAGCGCGCGCGAGGCCAAGGCCATCAGCGCCAGCGTGCCGCCCTCGCCGTTATTGTCGGCGCGTAGCAGGATCAAAACATATTTGGCCGTCACGACGATGAGCAGCGCCCAGATGATCAGCGACAGGATGCCGAGCACCACCGGTTCGCTCGCCGGATTGCCGGGTCCGACCGCCGCCAGCACGGCCTCGCGCAAGGCGTAAAGCGGACTGGTGCCGATGTCGCCATAGACCACGCCGATGCTGCCGAGCGTGAGTGCCCAGAAACTTGTCTTGCGGGCGAGCCCATCGCCATTGGTCGCGATCGAGCCGGGGGCGTCAACAATGCTCTGAGACATCGGGTTTGACCTGGGTTTGTTGCAATGCAAAAACTATGCGGCGCGGCTTATAACGCTGGAACCGGACGCTCGGCACCGTCATTCCTGCACAGCAGCAAAGCGAGCCATGCAGAAATGGCGGAATAGCTGACTTACTTTATTTATATTTTTCAGTAGGTTATATGGCAAGTCTGCAGGACCGTGCGTTTTGCCGAGATCGTTTTTAACGGCGGTGTTATACGGTTACCTGGGTGCCGACTTCGACCACCCGCCCGGTCGGGATTTGGAAAAAGTCGGTGGCGTCGCTGGCCGACCGCGCCATCCAGATGAACAAATGGTCCTGCCACGACGGCATGCCGGATTTCGCCGACGGCTTGAGCGCACGCCGCGACAGGAAGAACGACGTCGACATGATGTCGAATTGCCAGCCGTGCTTGCGCGCGATCGCCAGCGCTTTCGGCACGTTGGGCTGCTCCATGTAACCAAACCTCAGCGATACGCGCGAAAAATGCTCCGACAGCGGCGTGATCTGCACGCGCTCTTCTTCCGGCACACGCGGCGTGTCGGCCGTGATGATGGTGAGAATCACGTTTTTCTCGTGCAGGATTTTATTGTGCTTGAGATTGTGCAACAGCGCGGTCGGCGTGAAATCCGGATCGCTGGTGAGAAACACCGCGGTGCCCGGCACGATATGCGGCGGCTTCTTCTCGAGAATGCGGAACAGCGTGTCGATCGGCACTTCCGTGCGCCGCGTCTTGCTGGCGAGAATTCCGGTGCCGCGCCGCCACGTCAAGATCAGCAGCACCATGCCGGCGCCAAACAGCAACGGCGCCCAAGCGCCTTCGAACAATTTCAAGGCATTGGCGGAGAAGAACGTCATGTCGACGATCAGGAACGGCACCATGACGGCGAGCGCTTTCCAGAGCGGCCATTTCCACAGCTTCCAGAACACGAAGAACGCCAACAGCCCGTCGACGACCATGGTGGTCACCACCGCGATACCGTAGGCCGAGGCCAGCGCGCTCGAGGTGCGGAACAGGCCGACCAGCAGCAGAACGCCGACCAGCAGCGCGATGGTCACGCGGGGAATATAGATCTGCCCGACATGCGAGGCCGAGGTGTGCAGGATCGTGAGCCGCGGCAGCAGGCCAAGGCGTATAGCCTGATGCACCAGCGAATAGGCGCCGGTGATGACCGCCTGGCTTGCGATCACGGTCGCCGCCGTCGCCAGCACGACCATCGGCAGCAGGAACGCGTCCGGCACCAAACGATAGAATGGATTCTCGATTGCGCCCGGATCGGCCAGCACTTTCGCACCTTGGCCGAAATAATTGACCAGCAGCGCCGGCAGCACCAGACAAAGCCAGGCGACCTGGATCGGCTTGCGGCCGAAATGGCCAAGATCGGCATACAGCGCCTCGCCGCCGGTCACCACCAGAAACACGGCGCCGAGCGTGATCAGGCCGATGTGAGGGTGTTCGGCAACGAAGGCGATGGCGTAGAATGGATTGAGCGCATAGAGCACCTGCGGATCGTCACGGATATGCAGCGCGCCGGCGATCGCGATCGCCAGAAACCAGACCACCATGATGGGTCCGAACAGCGCCGCGACCTTGGCGGTGCCGCGGCTCTGCGCGGCAAACAATCCGATCAGGATGAACACGGTGAGCGGCGCGACATATTCGCCGAAGGCCGGACTTGCGATCTTGAGGCCCTCCATCGCCGAGAGCACGGAGATCGCCGGCGTGATCACAGAATCGCCGAGAAACATCGAAGCGCCGATGACGCCGAGGATATAGATGAAGGCCGTCCTGCGGCCGAGCCCGCGCATCGCCAGCGCGGTAAGCGAGAGCGTGCCGCCCTCGCCGTTATTGTCGGCGCGCAGCAACAGCAACACATATTTCAAGGTGACGGTGACGATCAGCGCCCACACGATCATCGACAGCACGCCGAGCACGATCTCGCGCGTGACGCCTTGCGAATGGCTGGCCGCCATCGCCGCCTCCCGAAACGCGTACAGCGGGCTGGTGCCGATATCGCCATAGACCACCCCGACGCTGCCAAGCGACAAAGCCAGGAAGGTCTGCGGCGCTTCTCGGCCGGTGCCCGCACCAGGGGCATCGGCAGCGGCAGCCGTCTCGGTTACACGATCCGTCATTGTGAGGTTTATTTCGGTTCCGCCGGTACGGGGAAAGGCGGGCTTATATCACCGCCCGATCCGAGAGAATACAAACCTTGTCCGTAACCTGTTGACCAGGATCAAGCTGACGGAACTGGATTTGTTCCGCCTTACGGGCTGAAATTGAGCGGAATCGGAGGCTCTTCCCGCATCAACGTGATGGTGACCCGGCGATTTGGCGACATCGAGGGGTTATCCGGAAACAGCGGGTCGGTATCGGCCTTTCCGGCCACCATGAAGATATGGCTGGGTTGGAGGCCCTCGGCGACCAGGATCGCACGCACCGCATTGGCGCGATCGGCGGACAGCTCCCACGGGCCATAGCCCGGCTTTGCCGGCACCTTGGAGGTCGAGGAGTGGCCCGTGATCGAGACCCGGTACGGCATCGCCTTGAGCGACGGCGCAAGCTTCTTGATCAACAGGCGGGTCCGCTCAAACGGCTCTTTGGCGCCGTCGGGAAACATCGAGCGGCCGTCCTGATCGACGATCTCGATGTTGAGACCGTCTTTGGTCTCCTCGACGATAATATGTTTCGAGGCTTCGGAGATCTCCGGCATTTGCTGCAAGGCCTGGCGCAGCGACGCCGAGGCTAGCGAGAATTTGCGGTCTTCCTTGAAGCGGGCGCCGAAGTTGCGCTGCCGGTCGTTCTCGTCCGGTCCCGGCGTTGCGGACGCTTCGGTCGGGTCGATGTGCGCCGCGTTCTTGAGTTTGGGCCGCGTCGGCAAGCCCAGGACTTCGATGATGCCGGAATAGCGCACCTTGTCCTGCACGCCGAAGGCATCGCGCATCGAGCCGGAAACCACCTGAAGCTTGGCCTGATCCTGCGTCGAAAAGGCGACCAGCATGACGAAGAACGCCACCAACAGCGCCATGAGATCGGCGAAGGTGACGAACCAGCCGTGGCCGCCTGCGTGTCCGCGATTTTTCTTGGCCATCTGCGCCGCTCGCTATGCCGCGACTGCCTCGGCGTCTTCGTCTTCCGCGGCATGCCGGTGTTTCTCCGGCAGGTAGGCGAGCAGCATTTCGCGCACCAGCGACGGGCTCTTGGCTTCCCGGATCATCAGGATGCCGTCGATGATGAGGGTGCGGTTGACCTCTTCGTCGACCAGCTTGAGATGCAGTTTATCGGCAAGCGGCAGACAGATCAGGTTGGCAATCGTCGCACCATAGAAGGTCGCCAGCAACGCGCCCGCCATGAACGGGCCGAGCTTGGACGGATCCGTCATGTTGGCGAACATCTGCACCATGCCGATCAGCGTGCCGATCATGCCGAAAGCCGGCGCGCAGTCCCCGATAGCCCGATAGATCTTCTGCCCCTCGTCGAGATGGGTCAGGAAGTTGTCGCGGTCGCGTTCGAGATTGTCGCGGATGAAGCTGGTGTCGTAGCCGTCGGCGACGAAGCGGATGCCTTTTGCCATGAAAGGGTCGTCGCACTCGACTTTCTCGAGGCCAATCGGGCCGGACTTGCGCGCGATCTCGGCGATGTCGGCCAGTTCGTCGACCAATTCACGTGTCGTCATCCGCCGCATCGAGAAGGCGAATTTGGCGCCGAGCGGCATGCCATGGAAAATCGAGGACAGTGGAAACCGGATCAGCGTGGCGGCGAAACATCCGCCGAAGATGAGGATGGCGGCATGCGTATTGACGAACATTTTCATATCGCCGTCCATCAAGATGACGGCGGCGATAACGCCGGAGCCAAACACCAAACCCAGACTGGTCGCGATATCCATGACTTACCCCACTCAACGCATACGACTTCTGTCGCCTGGGCTTGCTGCAACGGGCGGCAAGCCATCGCGGCCCCACAATGTCTCCTGGACCCTAGACTGGTGCTGTTAAGGGGCGGTAAAGGCTAAGAGATCGTGAAACAAAAACCGCCTGTGAATTAGCGCCCGGCCGGTGACCCGGTCCGGAAAACCTGCGAAAACACCCGCATCAGGCAGCAATTGCCTTAAGAGCCCCGCCAAGGGCCCGCTAAAAGCCGGAGGAAGTCCATGCGTGAGATTGGCCATTTTATAGGCGGCAAGACCGTCAAAGGGACTTCCGGGCGGCAGGGTGACGTTTTCGACCCCA
Source organism: Hyphomicrobiales bacterium (assembly GCA_031389925.1). Taxonomy (GTDB): domain Bacteria; phylum Pseudomonadota; class Alphaproteobacteria; order Rhizobiales; family Xanthobacteraceae; genus Pseudolabrys. The sequence goes on from JANMSZ010000024.1 coordinate 9,200, forward strand.
ATACCGGCGAAGTGCAGGCCAAGGTCGCGCTGGCGAGCAAGAGCGAGGTCGAGGCGGCCATCGCCAATGCCGAGGCGGCTCAGCCCGCCTGGGCCGCGACCAACCCGCAGCGCCGCGCCCGCGTGATGTTCAAGTTTCTCGAACTGGTGGCGAAGGAATATGACGACCTGGCGCGGCTGCTGTCGTCCGAGCACGGCAAGACGTTCCCCGACGCCAAAGGCGACATTCAGCGCGGCCTCGAGGTGGTGGAATTCGCCTGCGGCATTCCGCATCTGCTGAAGGGCGAATTCACGGAAGGCGCCGGTCCCAACATCGACATCTTTTCCGTGCGCCAGCCGCTCGGCGTCGTCGCCGGCATCACGCCGTTCAACTTCCCGGCCATGATTCCTCTCTGGAAGTGCGCGCCGGCCATCGCCTGCGGCAACGCCTTCATTCTCAAGCCATCCGAGCGCGATCCTTCCGTGCCGATGCGCATTGCCGAACTGTTTCTCGCCGCCGGTCTGCCGGAAGGCATCTTCAACGTCGTCAATGGCGACAAGGAAGCCGTCGATACGCTGCTCACCGACGGCCGCGTCAAAGCCATCGGCTTCGTTGGCTCGTCCGATATCGCGCAATACATCTATTCGACCGGCACGGCGCACGGCAAGCGCGTGCAATGTTTCGGCGGCGCCAAGAACCACATGATCGTGATGCCAGACGCCGACATGGATCAGGCGGTCGATGCGCTGATCGGCGCCGGCTACGGTTCGGCCGGCGAGCGTTGCATGGCGATCTCGGTCGCGGTGCCGGTCGGCAAGAAGACCGCCGACATTCTGCTCGAGAAACTGATCCCGCGCGTCGAGAGCCTGAAGATCGGTCCCTCCACCGATCCGCAAGCCGACTACGGCCCGATGGTGACCAAGGCGCATCTCAACAAAGTGAAGAACTACGTCGAGGTCGGCGTCAAGGAAGGCGCCAAGCTCGTGGTCGACGGCCGCGGCTTCAAGATGCAGGGTTACGAGAACGGCAACTTCATGGGCGGCTGCCTGTTCGACGAAGTGACGCCGAACATGCGGATCTACAAGGAAGAAATTTTCGGGCCGGTGCTCTCGGTGGTGCGCGCCAAGGATTACGAGGAAGCGGTGCGGCTGCCGTCCGAACATGAATACGGCAACGGTGTCGCCATCTTTACCCGCGACGGCGACACCGCGCGCGATTTCGTCAATCGCGTGCAGGTCGGCATGGTCGGCGTCAATTTCGCGATTCCCGTGCCGCTCGCCTATCACACCTTCGGCGGCTGGAAGCGTTCCGGCTTCGGCGACCTCAATCAGCACGGTCCGGATTCGGTACGCTTCTACACCAAGACCAAGACCGTCACGCAACGCTGGCCGACCGGCACCAAGGCCGGCGCCGAGTTCGTGATCCCGACGATGAAGTGAGGACGCTCTGGCGCTCAGGAGATCAGCGATCGGGTTGCGGGCATCAGGCGCCCTGCTCGCATTGATGCTGGCGGGCTGCGCCGGCAGCGGCCTCACGACCGGCGGCGCAGGCTCGGCGACGCCCGAAGCCGGCATGCCCGGCCGCTGGATACTGGCAGCGCCCAATGCGCCGACCTGCGGCATGAATTTCAGCGGCGCGCAGAGCGGCAAGGTCTCGCCGGAGGGCGGCTGCCCCGGAAACTTTTACTTGAGCCGGACCTGGGCGCTCGAACAAGGTGCGCTCGTCATCAAGGACGACAGCGACAATGTACTGGCTCGCCTGCCCAATGCCGGCGGACGTTTCGAGGGCCAATCCGCCGCCGGCCTGTCCGTGACGCTGTCGCGCCCGCCTGCCCCACCGCAATAGGAAACACAATGTCCGGCTATCAGCTCTACTGCTTCGCCCAGTCCGGCAACGCTTATCGTGCCGCCCTCATGTTGAATCTGATCGGCGCCGACTGGAAGCCGCAATGGCTCGACTTCTTCAACGCGGGCGTTCAGCGTAAGCCGGAATATCGCGAGGGCATCAATGAAATGGGCGAAGTCCCGGTGCTGGTCGACGGGACTAAGAAGCTGACGCAGTCCGGCGTGATCCTGACGTATCTTGCGCGCAAGACCGGCAAATTCCTGCCGCAAGGCGAAGACCAGGAATTGGAATCGCTGCGCTGGATCATTTTCGACAACCAGAAGGTCAACGGCTTCCTCGGACCGTTCCGGTTTCTGAAGAATTTCGCCAAGCCCGCGGGCGATCCGGCGGTGATGGCGTTTCTCCAGGGCCGCGCCCAAGGCAACTTAGCCATCGTCAACAAGCGGCTGGAGAACTCACCGTTCCTGATCGGCGACAAGCCGACCATCGCCGACATTTCAATGACCGGCTACCTGTATTATCCGGCGGAGGAATTCGGCTTCAACATCGCCAAGGACTTTCCGGCGATCGGCGCCTGGCTCGAGCGCATCAAGGCCCTGCCCGGCTGGGGTCATCCGTATGATCTGATGCCGGGCTATCCGTTCGGCACGCAAGGCTTCCGTAATCAGTGACCGCCGCAACAATCGTCGTGGTCGTGATGCGAATGGCCGTGATGGCCATGGTCGTGCGCCTGCGATAGCGCGTAGGCGCCGCCTTCCGGCTCGAACGGCGCGTCGATCATCGTCACTTTAGCGCCGAGCGATGTCAGCAAGGTCTCGACCGCGGCGTCGCGCCGCGCGCGCACGCGATTGGTGAGAACTTGCACGGGAATATGCCGGTCGCCCAAATGCCAAGCCAGCCGCGACAGGCCGGCCAGATCGGACGCCCGCGCCTCGATCAACGGTTCGGGCGCCGCCACCACTTCCACCAGCGTACCGTCGTCGAGCAGCAACAGGTCGTCGGTGCGCAGCCGCACCGGCAGATGCAGGTCGATGTCGATGACCGTGCCCTTGGCGCCGGTCACGGTGACCTTGTCCGCGCTGCGTTGCGCGTAGTCGAGGATCACGGTATCGGCGATCGGCCGATCATGGCGGTGAGCGGCGCTGATGACGCTGGTGGCGCGGAGCATGACGGTGTTCCAGCGATCAGTTCAGACGCACGGGACGATCGCCATCGCCGTCGCGGTCGGAACCGGCTTGATCGGGCGACAGCGGCGTATCGCTCGCGGGAGCGGCGGCCGGCGAAACGGCGGCGAGCGCGGCCTCGTCCTTGCGCTGATAGTCGCGATACGAGAGCCAGCCGAGCGGCAGGCAGGCGAGATAGACCACCGTGCCGACGCTCAACACCTGCCACGGGTAGCTGACCAACAACGCGAAGAAGAGCACGAAGACCACAAACACCGGCAACACCATCTCCGGCGGCACGCGCTTGCCGACGCGTTTGCCGGAGAACACCGGCAGGCGTGAGACCATCAGCAGCGCAATGGCCAGCGTGTAGAAGAAGGTCAGCCAGATCGTGACCAAACTGTTGGAGACGCCGAGGAAGTAGAGATAGATCGGCAGCAGCACGACGATGGCGCCGGCGGGCGCAGGGATTCCGGTAAAGAAATTGCCCGCCCAGGCCGGCTTGTTGGGATCGTCGATCATCACATTGAAGCGCGCGAGCCGCAGCGCCGCGCAGATCGCAAACACCAGCGCCACGATCCAGCCCGCCGAATGAAGCTCGTGCAGCCCCCAGAAATAAAGGATCAGCGCCGGCGTCACGCCGAAATTGACGAAGTCGGCCAGGCTGTCGAGCTCGGCGCCGAAACGCGATGTGCCCTTGAGCATGCGCGCGACACGGCCGTCGATACCGTCGAGCACGCCGGCGAACACGATCGCCGCCAGCGCCAGTTCGAGCTTGCCTTCCATCGACAGGCGGATCGCCGTCAGCCCAGCGCACAACGCCAGCAGCGTGATCAGGTTGGGCAGCAGGGTGCGCACCGGGATCGCTTTGAAGCGGCGGCGGCGCGGCGGAGCGGGATCGATCGGCTGGAAGACCATGAGCGAATATAGCGCAACGCGCGCTTCCGGTGGGTGGCGATTGGCTCTCTAGTAAACGCTTATTTGCGCCAAAAGTTGGTTCGGCGGATAGGCATCAACGCCGCACGCTAAATCTCTATGTTATTTCAAAGGCTTGTCAGCCGGCACGGTAGGTCCGGCCTGGGTCCGGCCCGCGCAGGTCGGCAAGCACGGTCTCGCCGGCGAGCGAGGTCTGGCCGATCGCCACCAAAGGCGAGGTGCCCTCCGGCAAATAGACGTCGAGCCGCGAGCCGAAACGGATCATGCCGAAACGTTCGCCAGCGCCGAGCGGCTGCTGCTCGCGCACGAAGCAGACGATGCGGCGCGCCACCAGCCCTGCG
>JANMSZ010000068.1:0-5450 GCA_031389925.1 Hyphomicrobiales bacterium
GTTGTCGGCGACCGCCAGGATATTGGGTCGCGTGCCGATGTCCGTGAACAGCGACATCACCACCCGCCCGTATCCGACCGAGAGTTCGCTCATCACGATGGGTTCGGCGACCAGCCGGCCGACATCGATCGGCTGCTTGGCTTTGGCCAGCGCATGCTTCGGATGCGCGATCAAAGCCATCTCGATCGACGTCAACCGTTCGAACACCAGGCCGGCCGGCACGCGGTCCGGCTCCGACTCGATGGCGATGCCGGCGTCGATGCGCTCTTCGTGCAGATCGTCGAAGATGTGCTTGGTCGGCGCGGTGACTATCTCCAGCCGCGCGCCCGGCAGCAACGCCTCGAGATTGCGGAACAGCCGCGGCATGAACAGCTGCGCCAGGCCGGAGCCCATGCCGATCGAGAACGTGTCGAGGACCGCGCCGCGCAACCGCCGTGCCGTGTCCGTGAGGCTCAACACGTCGCTGGCGATGCGCTCGGCCTCGTAGAGGAAGGTGCGCCCGCGTTCCGTCAGGTCGATGCCGCGCGGCGTGCGCCGGAAGATCGGAAAGCCGGCTTCCTCTTCCAGCATCTTCACTTGTTCGCTGACGGCGGACTGCGAAATGTTCAGCCGCTGCGCCGCTTTGGTGAAGCTGCGCTCTTTGGCGACCGACAGTGCGTAGCGGATTTGGCGGAATTCCAAGGGTCGAGCCTCGCCGGGTGTGCGGCGGTCAGCTTAGCGTCCCGGATGGAAATGAGTCTGAAAAAGGATGGCGCGCCCGAAGAGATTCGAACTCCTGACCCCTAGATTCGTAGTCTAGTGCTCTATCCAGCTGAGCTACGGGCGCCGATGCCGGGGCCGATAAATCGGGCCGCGGAACCGAGGGCATAGCTATCGCCTTGGGGTTTCATTGGCAAGGGTGGTGGTTTGGGTGGTGGTTTGGGCCGTGGCGTTAACGCTGCCGGATTGCGTTGCCCAGGCCAGCGCCCGATTTTCGACACGGATGCGATAGGCCAGCAACGCCGCGTTTAACAGCGAAAACACCAGCGTAAAGAGCGGCAATCCCAGCGCCAGCGGAACCACGGCGATTTCGAGCGCGACGATGAGATAATTCGGATGGCGCAGCCAACGATAAGGGCCGCGCACGACGGCCAAGGAACCCGGCACGACGATCACGCGGGTGGTCCAGCGCGAGCCTAAGCTCGCGATCACCCACACCCGGCCCGCCTGCAAGACGACGAAGACGGCGAGCCCGACGGGGTCGACGCTGCGATCGTGACCATAGACCCACAGGCCAAGCAGCCAGCACGCGTGCAACGCGACCATCAACGGATAATGCGCGGCGCCGAATTCGACACCGCCGGCGTTGCGCAGCCGCCGTGTATTCCGCGTCGCGAGGGCGAGTTCAGCAAGCCGCTGCACGACGAGAAATCCTACCAGCCAGCCGCCCTCACCCATTCGCCGCCTCAAGCGCCAGGAAGCTCGCAGTGAAACCGGGACCGAGTGCGGCAAGCACCGCCGACCCGCGCAAGCCGCGCTTGAGCGCACGCTCGAGCACGAACAGCACGCTCGGCGCCGACATGTTGCCGTGACTGCGCAGGACCTCGCGCTCATCGCGTAGCGTGCCCTTCTGCAGTTCGAGCGCAGTCTCGACCGCATCGAGCACTTTGGCGCCGCCCGGATGGCAGATGAGCTGCGGCGCGATCAGCTTTGCGGCATTGATGAAGCGTCGCGCCGGCGCTGCCAGACGCTGCTCGATAAAGCGCGGCAACGAACGCGACAGCACGACGCCAAAGCCGACCGGATCGACTGTCCACCCCATGATGTCGAGCGTATTCGGCCAGGTGTGCTCGGCGGCGGCGCCAAGGCGCAACGCGGCGTCTTCGCGTTCGGCACGCAACACCACGGCAGCGGCGCCGTCGCCGAACAGCGCCGACGAAATCACGTCGGCCTTGGCGCTGCGGTCGGAACGGAACGCCAGCGTGCAAAGTTCTACCACGACGACCAGCACGTTCTCGCCCGGTACGGCCCGCGCCAGCCGCGCGCCGATCGACAACCCCGAGACGCCGCCGGCGCAGCCGAGGCCAAACACCGGCACACGGGCCGCGCTCGGCTTGAATCCGAGTTGCGCACCGACGCGCGCTTCGAGGCTCGGCGTCGCGATGCCGGTGGATGACACGGTGACGATCACATCGACGTCGCGCGCCCGGATCCCGGCGCGATCGAGCGCCGCCTGCGCGGCTTCAACAAACAGCGCGCTCGCGCCGTCCAGATAGGCTCGCGTACGCTCGGTCCAGTCGTGCGGCTGCAGGAACCATTCCAGCGGGCGCACCGAATAGCGCCGCTCGATGCCGGCATTGACGAAAACATCGGCGAGCTTCGGAAAACGTGCCAAGGGTTTCGCATAAATACGGCGCGCAAAATCCGCGACCTCGGCTTGCTCAAGCCGATGCGGCGGCACCGCGGTCGCGAGTGCGAGCAGCGTCACCGGCGCGGGTGCCTGGCCAATTTCCAATGTCAAAATCCAATGTTGCTGATTGCGGGCGTTCTTAACCGGACGAACACCGCGAAATGGCGGATGTTCCTTGGCGGATGTTCCTTGCGGCCTTACGCCCGGGCGCGCTCGCCGCGGCGGGAATTGAGATCGACCGCCCGATCGGGAATCGTAATGCTGAAGGTCGCCCCGATGGTTCCCGGCACCAGGCGGATGTCGCCGCCATGCGCGCGCACCAGTTCGGCCGCAATGGCGAGGCCGAGGCCGGTGCCGCCCGACCGTGTCGAGCCCTGAAACGCCTGGAACATATGGGCTTGCGCGCGTTCGGACACGCCGGGTCCGGTATCCGAAACTTCGATCACGGCCACCGCGCCTTCGCGCCGGCCGGTGATGCGGATCTGGTCGCGCGCCGGATCGCGAGCGCCGCGCGCCTCCAATGCCTGCATCGCGTTGCGCGCGACGTTGACCAGCACGCGGAACAACTGATCGTGATCGGCCTCGACCGTCAGGCCGCGCTCGACAGCCACGATCCAGCGGATCGGCACGTCGAGGGTAAGACCGAGCGCCTCATGTACCTCCTCGACCAACGACTCGACCTCGACGGTCTTGCGCTCGGGCGGCGCTTCCTGGGCTGCGCCGTAGGACAGCGTCGATTGGCAGAAATCGATGGCGCGCTCGAGCGCGCGCATCAGCTTGGGCGCGAAGCGCTGCACCTTCGGGTCGGGCAGATTCGAAAGCTGATCGGAAAACAATTGCGCCGAGGCCAGCAGGTTGCGCAGATCGTGATTGATCTTCGACACCGCGAGGCCGAGCGCGGCCAGCCGGTTTTTCTGCTGCAGCATCGACGCGAGTTCGCGCTGCATGGCGGCGAGTTCGATTTCCGCCGTGCCGATTTCGTCCTGGCGGCCGGATTCCGGAATAATCAGCGATCGATTTTCCGGATCGGCGCGGAACGCGATCATGTTCGCGGTGATGGCGCCCATCGGCCGCACCAGCAGATAATGCAGGGCGAAGAACACCAGCATCGCGGTAATGGCGGAGATCACCAGCGACAGCAGCAGAATGTTGACCGAGAACTTGAGCATCGCGGCACGCATCGGCGCTTCTTCGAGAATGACTTCGAGAAATTCGCCGCCCATCGGCGCCGGCCCCAACACCCGGATCGCGTCGCCCGGTTCATCGTAAATCAGCACCTCGAACGCGTCGTAGACCGCGTCCCACCACGTCACGTTGCGCATGTCGATTTCGGCTTCGACATTGAACGGCAGTTTCGAGACCGCCAGCATCCGGCGCTGCGTGCCCATCTTCATGGCCACCGCCCGCGCGCCGATGCTTTCCAGGACTTGCTGGGCGAGACTCTCCGGCACCATGCCGCTCGGCGCGGCATCGAGCACCAGCGCCGCGGTATGCGCGGCGGCCAGACGATCGTTCAGCCAGTTCAGCCGGAAGTTGGCGATCGACGGCACATAGATCAGAATTTCCGCCACCATCACGAACAGGATGGTGAGGAACAACAATTTTCCGGACAGGCCAAGGCGCAACCGCTCGACGCCGTGCGATGGACGCGGCGGGGTTTGCGCAAATGGCTCGCTTGGTGGCGCGGTGCCGGTTTCCAAAGTTGCCTCAGCCGAAGAGTCGCAGCCAAGCTATGATGCGCCGCACCCACGGGCTCGTCAAACTTGGCGTGAAATAGTCGATGGCCGCACGTTTGCCGAGTTCCGACAGAGTCGGATAAGGCACCACGATGCTGGTGAGCGCGCGGATGTTCAGGCCCTGCGCGATCGCCAGGGTCCACATGGTGATCAATTCGCCCGCCTGCGCGCCGACGATTGTGACGCCTAAAATTTTACCTTTCGCGGTGGTGACGACCTTGATGTGGCCGTGCGTCTCACGCTCGGCCTGCGCGCGGTCATTGTCATGATAGGGCCAGCGCAGAAGCCGGACCTTGTATCCGCGTTTGAGTGCCTCGGCTTCGCTCAAGCCGGTCTGCGCCAGTTCGGGCTCGGTGTAAGTGACCCACGGGATGACGTCGTTGTTGACGCGCACCGGCAGCCGGAACAGCGCATTCCTGATCACCAGGCCGGCGTGGTAATTCGCAGCGTGGGTGAACTGCAACTGGCCAGCCGCGGCATCGCCAATGGCGTAGACACGGGCGTTGCTGGTCTTGAGCTTGTTATTCACCACGATGCCGGCGCCATCGTGGCGAATGCCGGCTTCTTCAAGGCCTAGCCCCGCGGTCACCGGCCGCCGCCCCGTCGCGACCAGCAGATGCGTGCCGTCGATGGTTTCACCGCCTTCGAGCGTCACTTTCACACTGCCGACCACGCACGCGACGTCGGCAACCTTCACGCCGCTGCGGATGACGACGCCCTCACGCTCCAGAGCCGTCACGACAATCGCGGCGGCCTCCGGATCGTCCTTGGCGAGCGGTTGCGCCGCTTCGAGCACGGTCACGTCGCTGCCGAAGCGGCGAAAGGCCTGCGCCAATTCGAGGCCGATGGGGCCGGCGCCGATCACGATCAAATGCTTGGGCAATTCGGTGAGACTAAAAATCGTTTCGTTGGTGAAGTAAGGACCCTGGTCGAGGCCCGGGATCGGCGGCACCGCCGGCACCGAGCCGGTCGCAATCACGAAACGCCGCGCGCGAATTTCGATATCGCCGACGACCACCGTCCGGCGGTCCTTGAACGCCGCGTGGCCTTTGATCACGCGCACACCGAGCCCGGTGAAACGCTCGACGGAATCGTTGGGCGCGATGGCGGCGATCACGCGATGGACGTGGGCGTGCACCTTGGCGAAGTCGACGCTGGCGAATTGTGCGGTCACGCCGAAAGCACCGGAATCCCGCATCGACGCCGCGCGCTTGGCCGCGGCCAGCAAGGCCTTCGACGGCACGCAGCCGGTATTGAGACAATCGCCGCCCATCTTGTGCTTTTCGATCAGCACCGTCGGCACGCCGAAGGCGGCGGCCGCCGCG
>JANMSZ010000073.1:0-1974 GCA_031389925.1 Hyphomicrobiales bacterium
CCGTTTTCGTCGACATGCAGTTTGAGGCGCGCGGCCTGATATTCCGCCCAAGCGTCCACCGAATCGGCCTTGGCCTTCGCCATGGCCTGTCCGATGTTGCCGTCCTTGATATTCCCGACCGCCATGAAGACCGACAGGATCACCACGGTGATAGCGACAAGATTGTTGAGCCGCTTGTCCGAGCTTTCCGTCTTGACGTCCGCGTCCATGATGTTCCCCCGGCTGCAATTACGATAATGTAGCGGGAATGTGGACCAGATTCTGCTTTGCAGGGCGGAGTAATCCCCTGGCTTTCGTCCTTGCCGGGCTTATCGCCGGCGCGCTGACGCTTCCGGCGACGGCGCAGCCGCTCGACAAAGTGCGCTTCGGCACCAATTGGGTGGCCGAGGCCGAGCACGGCGGCTTCTATCAGGCGGTGGCCGACGGCACTTACGCCAAATACGGCCTCGACGTCACCATCGTGCCGGGCGGGCCGAGCGTGAACAACCGCATTTTGCTGCCGGTCGGCAAACTCGACTTCTTTATGAGCGCCAACACGCTGCAATCCTTCGATGCGGTCGCGAACAACATTCCGACGGTGGCGGTGGCGGCGAGCTTCCAGAAGGACCCGCAGGTGCTGATCGCGCACCCCGGCGTCGACAAGCTCACCGACCTCAAAACCAAGACGCTGTTCGTCTCGCAGGAGGGCATGGTCAGCTACTTCCAGTGGCTGAAGGCCGACTTCGGTTTCGACGAAACCAAAGTGAAGCCCTACACTTTCAACGCCCAGCCGTTCCTCGCCGACAAGAATTCCGCGATGCAGGGCTATGTCACTTCGGAGCCTTACGCGATCGAGACCCAAGGCGGCTTCAAGCCGAAGGTCTTCTTGCTCGCGGACGAAGGCTTCGACGCTTATTCGACCTTGATCGAGACGCGGCGCGATCTGGTCGAGAAGCGGCCCGATCTGGTGCGGCGCTTCGTCGATGCCTCGGCCATCGGCTGGTATCATTACCTCTACGGCGATAGCCGGCCAGGCAATGCATTGATTAAGAAACACAATCCGGAAATGACCGACGCGCTGCTGGCCTATTCCATCGCCAGAATGAAGGACCACGGCATCGTCGATTCCGGCGACGCGCTGAAACTCGGCATCGGCGCCATGACCGACGCGCGCATGAAAAGCTTCTTCGACAAGATGGTGCGCGCCGGCGTGGTCAAGGCGGGGATCGACTACCGCAAAGCCTACACGCTGCAATTCGTCAACAAGAACGTCGGCGTCGAGCTGCGGCCGAAATGAGTTCGGCCGGGCCGACCATCGTTTCGCTTCGCAACGTCGGCAAGACGTTCGACAGCGGCACGGTCGCGCTGGACGGTTTCAACCTCGATGTGCGCGCCGGTGAGTTCGTGTCGCTGCTCGGGCCATCGGGCTGCGGCAAGTCGACCGCGCTGCGCATTATTTCGGGCCTGAATACGGCGTCCGAAGGCACAGTCGAAGCGCCGGACGGCAATATCGGCTTCGTCTTCCAGGAGCCGACGCTGATGCCGTGGGCGAGCGTCGCCGCCAACGTACGGCTGCCGCTCAAACTGGCGCACGCCAACGAAGCGCAAGCGAGTACCGCTGTCGCGCAGGCGCTGGCGCGCGTCGGCCTCACGGAATTCGCCGAGGCCTATCCGCGCGAATTGTCCGGCGGCATGAAGATGCGCACCTCGATTGCGCGCGCGCTGGTCACCGAGCCGCAACTGCTGCTGATGGACGAGCCCTTCGCCGCGCTGGACGAGATCACCCGCTTTAGGCTCAACAACGATCTGCTGCGCGTGTGGCAGGAGCTGCGCCGCACGGTGATTTTCGTCACCCATTCGGTGTTCGAGTCGGTGTACCTGTCGCAGCGCATCGTGGTGATGACGCCGCACCCGGGCCGCGTCTTCGCCGAAATCTCGATCGATGCGCCTTATCCTCGCGACGAGCGCTTCCGCACCTCGGCCGAATATGCTGGT
>JANMSZ010000074.1:0-1711 GCA_031389925.1 Hyphomicrobiales bacterium
GGCGTGTAGCGCACGCCGAATTGTACGCGCGGCTTGTTGAGCGGCGCGGGGTACCATTCTGGCAGGCGGCCGAGCTGGCCGTAGATTTCGCCGACCAGCAAGACCTGTCTAGCGAAACGCCATTCGAGGCTGGCGCCGTAGGTGAAGTAACTCGCCTTGGCGTTGGCGTCGTAGGTGAGGCCCCCATTGAGGTTGACCCTGACGGTCTTGCTCACCTCGACCGTGAGCGGCACGTAGAAATAGCCGCCGGTGCTGGCGCCATTGCTAAGGTCATAGTTTAGCGCGCCGACCAAGCCGACTCCGGGATGGCTTGCCGTGACCGGCACGATGTTGATCTTGGCCTGCGCGGTGCCGGTCGCGCTCCAAACGCTGTCGGTGCGCGAGCGCTGGTAAATGCTGGCAAATTCGACAGGGATGCCGAGCTTGACGACGCACGACGGCGACACGACGGACGTAAAGTCGTGGTTGGCGGCAGCCGACGCCCAAGACTGGAGCTTGCACTCGCCCGGTTTTCCGATCTCGGCGTCGTCAACCGCAAAATCGTCGCCGGCGGCAAAAGCATGTGCCGGCAGCAGGATAGCGAACATGAGGAGAAGCGGTGCGAGGTTGGTCCCGCGCCAGAGGGTCTTCATCGCTGTCCGTTCGCCCCAATTTGGTCGCCGCAGTTTAGAACGACTAAAGCAAATAGGGTTACAAAATTGTGACCCGCCCGGAGTGGGGACTCTCCGGGCGGGTCTTAAGGATCGGCGCTGGGGATGGACGGGGGCTGGCGCCGATCGCAGCTTTGGGAGCGCATGATCCCGAACAGTGGGAACCGGTTTTCGGACCAGATCATGCGCCGTGAAGATCAGTAGGGGGCGACGTCGCAGACCCGGATGGTGCGCAGGTTGCCCCAGCGGTCCATGCGCTCGACGTAGCGGCAGTCGCGGTAGCCGGGCGCGTAGTAATACGAGTTGGAGGCGACGGCCGCGCCGACCAGCAGGCCGGTCGCAATGCCGAGGCCGACGCCGAAGCGGGGGCGGGCCTGGGCTTCGCCGCCAATGGCGGTGAAGGTGGTGGCGAGGGTCAGGGCAGCAAGGGCGGCGGCGGCGGTCTTGATCGAGAACTTGGTCATGGTGGACTCCATCCGGTTGAATTGGGGCGGCCGTCATGGCCGCGTACCAGTCAGTCGCGGAGGGAGCGGGAAAGGTTCAAACTTTTTTAGCCTCAGGTCCCCAGGAATTGTGCCAGCCAATCGGGCCGGAAATTGAGCCCGGCAAAGCCGGCAATGTTGAAAAAGATGCCAATGAGGCCAGAACCCCAGGCGACAAAAAGCAGCGGGAAACTTTCGACCAAGGCCGCCACCGCCGAAACCGCGATGGCGATCGACAGGAAAGCTTCCGACATGTCGAACTGGTCGTCGCGGAAGTTGAGCCGGTCATATTCCTTTTCCAGGCCCTCGGCTTTGGCGCGGGTTTCTTTCGAACGGCCTTCGTATTTCTTGATATCGGCCTCGTATCCCGCCGCCTGCTTGGCCGCTAGCGCCTTGTCGAAATTGCCGGCGGTTTCCAGCAATCGCACCTGCGCCAGCCCGTTTTCGTCGACATGCAGTTTGAGGCGCGCGGCCTGATATTCCGCCCAAGCGTCCACCGAATCGGCCTTGGCCTTCGCCATGGCCTGTCCGATGTTGCCGTCCTTGATATTCCCGACCGCCATGAAGACCGACAGGATC
>JANMSZ010000077.1:0-7716 GCA_031389925.1 Hyphomicrobiales bacterium
CTCGCGCTTGCGGAAGCGGGTCACGAGATCGCGGCGGTCTATACGCGCGCGGCCAAGCCCGGCGGCCGGCGCGGGCTAGAGTTGGTGCCGTCGCCGGTCGAGCGCGAGGCGACGCGGCTCGGCATTCCGGTGGTGACGCCGCTCTCTTTGTCGCCGGCCATGACGGCGCGGTTGATCGGCGCGGCGCCGCGCCAGCGCGGCAGCAACGAGGCGTGCACGTTGAAGCAGCCGAGCCGCGGCGCTTCGAGCACCGCTTTCGGCAAGATCAAACCGTAAGCCACGACGATGGCGGCGTCCGCGTTGAACGCGGCGAATTCGGCTTGGGCCTCGGGCGTCTTGAGCGACTTCGGCGTCAGCACCGGAACGCCGAGCCGCGCCGCCTCGCGCTCGACCGGCGACGGCACCAGCTCCAGCCCGCGTCGCCCACCGGGCTTGGCCGCGCGCGTATAGACCGCCGCGATCTCGTGACCCGCTTCCACGAGCGCGAGCAGTGTCGGCACCGCGAAATCGGGCGTGCCCATGAAATTCAGGCGAAGGGGCATGAGCGAACCGTCAAGTTGAGCGCGGGGCCGTAGATCAGCCGATATGATGCGACGGCTCTTTATCGTCGGCGAGCGCCTTGCCGTCGCCCTTCTTGGCCGCCTTCTTGAATTTCTTCATCACCATATCGCGCTTGAGCTTGGAAATATGGTCGATGAACAAGACGCCGTTGAGGTGGTCGATCTCGTGCTGCAGGCACGTGGCGAGCAGGCCGTCGGCCTCGATCTCCTGCGGCTTGCCGTCGAGGTCGAGATATTTGACCTTCACCGCCTGCGGCCGCGCGACCTCCTCGTAATATTCCGGGATCGACAGACAGCCTTCCTCGTAGGTCGACTTGTCCGCCGAGGCGCCGACGATTTCCGGATTGATGAAGACCTTCGGCTCCGGCGGCTCTTCCTTGCCGGCGAGGTCCATTGTGACCACTCGAGTGGGCACACCAATTTGTATGGCGGCCAGGCCGATGCCGGGCGCGGCGTACATGGTCGCAAACATGTCGTCGACCAGCGCACGCACCGAGGCGTCGATCGCCGCCACCGGTTCGGATTTCACGCGCAAGCGCTTGTCGGGGATGATGAGGATGTCGCGGATCGCCATGGGCGCGATTTAAGGGGTAGGGGAAGCCGGGTCAATTGCCTTGGCCCTTGAGCCAAAGGCCTTGAGCGATGAGGCTAATCGCCCTACCGTTCGCCCTTCGTTCGCATCCCTCCCCGAATCACGCTAGAAGCGGCGCCATGTCCGAAACCTTGCTCATCGTCCTCGGCCTGGTCATCGCGATCGGGGTCATCGCCATCATCGTGCTGCTGGTGCGGCCGCGTGCGCCCGTGTCCGATCCCGAGGCCCAGCAGCGGCTTATGGAGCTCAATGCCCGGCTCGACGCCATGGGCGGCTGGCTGCAGAACTCGCACACGCAATTGCAGCAGACCGTGAATACGCGGCTCGACGCGGTGTCGCAGAACATCGGCGAGTCGATGAAGACCACGACCAAGAACACCACCGACCATCTGCAGCAGCTGCATGCGCGGCTGGCGGTGATCGATAGCGCGCAGAAGAACATCACCGATCTGGCGACGCAGGTGAACTCGCTGCAAGCCGTGCTGGCCAACAAGCAATCGCGTGGCGCCTTCGGCCAGGGGCAACTGGAGGCAATCATCGCCGACATCCTACCGAAGGGCGGCTACGAGTTTCAGTACACGCTGTCGAACGGCAAGCGCCCCGACTGCGTGATCTTCATGCCCGACTCCGGGCCGCTGGTCATCGACGCCAAGTTTCCGCTCGAAGCCATGACCGCGTTCCGCGCCGGTGTGAGCGACGACGATCGCAAAACGGCGATGCAGCGCGTCCGGCAGGACATGAACAAGCACATCGCCGACATTGCCGACCGCTATTTCATTGCCGGCGAGACGCAGGATATCGCGCTGATGTTCATTCCGTCCGAGTCGGTCTACGCCGACTTGCACGAACATTTCGACGACATGGTGCAGAAGGCGCATCGCGCCCGCGTCATGATCGTGTCGCCAACGCTGATGGTGATGGCGATCCAGGTCATCAAGCAGGTGCGCAAGGACGCGCAGATGCGCGAGGCCGCCGATCAGATCCGCGCCGAGGTCGGGCATATGATGAAGGACGTGCGGTTGCTCGGCGAACGTGTCCGCAAGCTGCAAACGCATTTCGGCCAAGCCAATGAGGACATCGGCAATATCCTCACCTCGGCCGGCCGCATCGAGAAGCGCGCCGGCAACATCGAGGAGCTCGACTTCGACGGCGACGCCCCGCAAACCGCCGAAATTATCGCCGCGCCGATGACGCGCAAGATCGGGACGGGCGAATAGCGTATGGCCGCTTCGCCCGACACCACTTCGCCTCGCGCCTCATGGTCCGACGCCCTCGCGGTCTATCTCAAGCCGCGCGTGCTGATCGTGCTGTTCCTCGGCTTCTCGTCCGGCCTGCCGCTGGCGCTGTCGGGATCGACGCTGCTGGTGTGGATGCGGGAGTTCGGCGTTGACCTCGGCACCATCGGGCTTTTCGCTTTGGTCGGCACGCCGTACACGCTCAAGTTCTTGTGGGCGCCGGTCGTGGATGCGCTCGACGTGCCGGTGCTGTCGCGGCTGCTCGGCCGACGGCGCGGCTGGCTGATGCTGTCGCAAATCCTGCTGGTGGCCGCGATCCTGATCCTCGCGGCCAGCAATCCGAAGTTCTCACCGCTCATGATGGTCGCGGGCGCGGCGCTGCTGGTGGCCATCGCCTCGGCGACGCAGGACATTCTGATCGACGCCTTCCGCGTCGAAAGCCTCGCGCCCGACGAGCAGGCCGCTGGCATGGCCTCCTACGTCGCGGCCTACCGGATCGGCATGCTGATCTCGACCGCCGGCACGCTCTACATCGTCAGCGGCTTCGAGCTGCTCGGCGCCAGCAAGGACGCCGCCTGGTCGCTCGGCTATGTCGTCATGGCGGCGATGGCCGGCATCGGCATGCTGGTCACGCTGCTCGCCACCGAGCCGGCGCGCTCCGCGCAGGTTGCCGCCGATCATGCCGCGCATGCGGGCGAAAGCCCGGTCAAGCGCGTGTTCGCCGCGGCGCTGGCCGCATTCTCCGAATTCCTGACGCGCGACATGGCCATCGTCGTGCTGGTCTTCGTCGTGCTGTACAAGCTCTGCGACGCCTTCGCGGGAGTCATGACCGCGCCCTTCATCATCGATCTCGGCTTCACCCGCACCGACTACGCCAACATCGTGAAAGGCCTCGGGCTCGGCGCCACGATCGTCGGCGGTTTCGCCGGCGGCGCACTCGCACGGGCCTATCCGCTCGCCGTCTCGCTCTGGATCGGCGCGTTTCTGCAGATGGCGTCGAACTTCGTGTTCGTGTGGCAAGCCTCGGTCGGGCTCAACCACTGGGCGCTGGCGATTTCGATCACGGTGGAGAGCTTCACCGGCGCGATCGGTACGGTGATCTTCGTCGCCTATCTGTCGGCGCTGTGCCAATCGCCGCTGCACACCGCGACGCAATACGCATTGCTCACGGCGCTCGCCGCCTTCGGCCGCACTTATTTATCGGCCGGCGCCGGTTATCTCGCGGAGAAGGCCGGCTGGCCCGCGTTCTTCATGATCAGCGCCGCCGTCGGTGTGCCGAGCCTCGTGCTGCTGTGGTGGCTGCAGGTGCGCGGGCATTTCAAGGGGTTGGATCGCAAGCCGGCCTGATCCCTCGCGCATCAGAACAGCGTGCGCTGCTTGATCGCCGCCGACAGCGTGCCCTCGTCGAGATAATCCAGTTCGCCGCCGACCGGCACGCCGTGCGCCAGGCGCGTCACCTTCACCTTGGCGTCTTGCAGCAGCTCGGTGATGTAATGCGCGGTGGTCTGACCATCGACCGTGGCGTTGAGCGCCAAGATGACTTCCTTCACTTCCTCACCGTGCACGCGCGAGATCAACGCGTCGATGGTCAGGTCCTGCGGACCGACGCCATCGAGCGGCGACAGCGTGCCGCCGAGCACGTGATAGCGGCTGTTGACGGCGTTGGCGCGCTCGAGCGCCCACAGGTCGGCGACGTCGGCGACCACGACGATGATCGACTGGTCGCGCCGCAGATCGGTACACACCGTGCACGGGTCCTTGGTATCGATATTGCCGCAGGTCTTGCAAATGACGATCTTGTCCATCGCGGTCTGCAGCGCGCCGGTGAGCGGCGCCATCAGCAATTCGCGTTTCTTGATCAGATGCAGCGCCGCGCGCCGCGCCGAGCGGGGCCCGAGCCCCGGCAGCTTCGCCAGCAACTGGATCAGGCGCTCGATTTCGGGTCCGGCGACGGCGGTGGGCATTTAGGTGAGGTTCATCCCCGGCGGCAGCGGCAGGCCGCCGGTCAGCGCCTTCATCTTTTCCTGCATCACGCCCTCGGCCTTGCGGCGCGCGTCGGCGTGGGCGGCGACCAGCAAGTCCTCGAGGATTTCCTTTTCCGTCGGCTTCATCAGCGAGTCGTCGACCGTGACACCCTTGAGGTCGCCCTTGGCGGTGAGCCGCACGGTGACCATGCCACCGCCCGAAGTGCCTTCGACTTCGATGGTGTCGAGCTCGGCCTGCAGCGCCTGCATCTTGGATTGCAGTTGCGCTGCCTGTTTCATCATGCCCAGGAAATCAGCCATTTATTTCTCCTTGCGCATGATCTTGTCCGAAAACCGGTACCCACTTTTCGGGATCATGCGCTAGTCCTCATCCTCTTCCGGCGCGGCATCCGGCACGCCGGCCTCAGGCACCACTTGCGTCACGCCGACGACCTTGGCGCCGGGGAAACGATTGAGCACCGCCTGCACCAGCGGATCGCTCTGCACGTCCTGCTCGAGGTCGGCCTGACGGGCGTCCATCTGCGCGCGCAGCGTCGGCGCGCCCTGCTCCTTGGACACCACCACGATCCAGCGCTTGCCGGTCCAGGCTATCAGCTTGCGCTGCAGGTCGTGCACCAGCGTCTTGGGCGCGCTCGGCAGCACTTCGATCTCGAGCTGACCATCCTCGCAGCGCACTAGGCGCACGTCGCGCTCCAGCGCCATCTTCATGGTGATGTCGCGTTTGTCCTGGACCAGCGCGATGATCTCTTCGAACGTACCGATTTCCAAAGTCGGCACGGCCGTTTCCGGCGTTTCGAGCCGCGCCACCGAATCTTCGGCCGGGCGCGGCGACGTCGCCGCCGAGCTGCGCGCGGGACCGCGCGGCGCGTCGTAACGCGGGGCGAAACTTTGCGCGCTGCTGGACGCCGACGCGGTTGCCCCGCCGCCATTGCTCGCAGGCCGCGCCGGCGCAGCGCCGCCTTCGCTGAGCGAACGGATCACTTCGTCCGGCGTCGGCAGATCGGCGGCGTAGGCAATGCGCACCAGCACCATCTCGGCGGCGGCCACCGGCCGGCCGGAAGATTGCACCTCGCCGACGCCCTTGAGCAGCATCTGCCAGGTGCGCGACAGCACCCGCATCGACAATTGCGTCGCGAATTCGCGACCACGCTTGCGCTCGGCTTCCGACAGCGAGACGTCGTCTGCCACCGACGGCACGACTTTTACCCGCGTCACAAAATGCGTGAACTCGGCGAGGTCACTTAGGATCACGCCCGGATCGGCGCCGATATCGTATTGCGCGCGCAGTTCGGTGAGCGCTGAGGCGACGTCGCCTTTCATCAACGTCTCGAACAGATCGACCACGCGGACGCGATCGGCCAGACCCAGCATCTGCCGTACGTCTTCGGCGCGAACGGGACCTGCGGCTTTTTGTTGGCCGGCGCCTGTTTCGGCGCCGGCGTGCGCTATCGCCTGGTCGAACAGTGACAGGCTGTCGCGCACCGAGCCTTCGGCAGCGCGCGCGATCAACGCCAGCGCCGCAGGCTCGGTCTCGATCTTTTCCTTTTCCGCGATGCCCTCGAGGTGCTTGACCAGCAGCGCTGCATCGACACGGCGCAGGTCGAAACGCTGGCAGCGCGACAGCACCGTCACCGGCACCTTGCGGATTTCGGTGGTGGCGAAAATGAACTTGGCGTGCGGCGGCGGCTCTTCGAGCGTCTTGAGCAGCGCGTTGAACGCCGCGCCCGAAAGCATGTGCACTTCGTCAAGGATATAGACCTTGTAGCGCGCCGACACCGGCGCGTAGCGGATGGCGTCGTTGATCTGGCGCACGTCCTCGACGGAATTGTGCGAGGCGGCGTCCATCTCCAGCACGTCAAGGTGACGGCCCTCGATGATCGCTTCGTCATGCACGCCGAGCTTCGGCATGTTGACGGTCGGTTCGGTCACCGAGCCGTCCGGCAATTCGTAATTTAGCGCGCGGGCGAGAATGCGCGCGGTCGTGGTCTTGCCGACGCCGCGCACGCCGGTCAGCACCCAGGCCTGCGGGATGCGGCCGCTCTCGAAGGCGTTCGAGATGGTGCGCACCATCGCGTCCTGGCCGATCAGATCGTCGAAATTGGCGGGCCGGTATTTGCGGGCGAGCACGCGATACCCGGGACCTTCGGCGGGGACGCCAAGGTCGAGGCCGGGATGGGCCGGTTCCGGAGTTTTGGTCGGCTCGCTCATCGTGCCATCCGCGCTTTTGTCCGCGCACGGCGCTGAGCTTTTCGCTTCGCTCGCGGAAAATAGGTGGGAGGCTGACAACGACCCGAACCGGGCTCGTTAGGGCTGCTTCCTTCCGGATCTGACCCGGTTGGCGAGTGGCTCGTCCACCGCCAACCTCCCGATCCTATATCGGGCCAATGGGGGCGGAAAGCAAGCAGGCGCGGCCTCGGGCAATGCCCCCTCTGGCGTCATTGCCGGGCTTGACCCGGCAATCCATGAGACATGTCCCCAGGAAAAAATCGTACGACTTTTTTCTCGGATGGTATCTCATGGATGCCCGGGTCAAGCCCGGGCATGACGAATATGTGGCAACTCCCGCCTATGACCGACACCGCCTGGTCCCTCCATCCGCAGCTCACCGCCGACACGGTTCCGGTCGGCGGGCTGGCGCTATCGCGTGTGCTGCTGGCGAACGACGCCAATTACCCGTGGCTGATCCTGGTGCCGCGCGTGCCCGGCGTCACCGAACTGATCGACCTCGATCCGAACGAGCAGGTCCAATTGCTCGGCGAGATCGACACCGCGGCGCGCGCGCTCAAAGACGTCACCGAATGCGACAAGCTGAACATTGCGGCGCTCGGCAATGTGGTGGCGCAGCTTCATGTCCATGTCATTGGACGACGGCATAGCGACGCCGCCTGGCCCAAGCCAGTGTGGGGCGCGGCGCCGCCGGTGGCGTACAGCGCCGCGGCCCGCGATGAACTTATTGTGAAATTACGGCGCGCGTTGAAACTCTAATTCGCCTCACCGCGCGCGAGAGAGGGAGGCTCCCACGTTGCGCTTCTCGATTCCCCGTGCGACGTTCCGCCACGCATGCCCCCTCGCCCCGACCTCGGCCCGAAACCCCGCCTCGGCTATGCCGAAAACCGTCTCGAACGCGCCGCCGAACGCCGCCGCGATCGGGTGGCGCTGGACGCGCTGCTGTCCGGCGCGAAAGCCGGCGCCTATGTGATGGGCGGCGAGATGATCGTCGCCAAAAAAGGCGCGCCGCTCAACAATCCGCTGTTCTCGCTGGATGAAGCGCGCGCGCTGGCGCCGCCGGCCGAAACCGTGTTCCTCGGTCACGAAGACGAAGCCGGACGCTTCGGTTTCGGCAT
>JANMSZ010000132.1:0-13978 GCA_031389925.1 Hyphomicrobiales bacterium
CGTTCAAGCTGGCGATGCAGCGCCGCAGACACGTGACCTGCGTGCACAAGGCCAATGTGCTGCGCATCTCGGACGGGCTTTATCTGGAATGCACCCGCGCGGTGGCGGCGAAGTATCCGGCGGTCGCATACGAAGAGCGCCTCATCGACGCCATGGCGGCGCACTTGATCCGCGACGCCGGCGTGTTCGACGTCATCGTCACCACCAATATGTTCGGCGACATTCTGTCGGACGAAGCGTCCGAGATCGCCGGCAGCCTCGGCCTCGCGGCCTCGGTCAATGCTGGCGACCAATACGGCGTGGCGCAGGCGCAGCACGGCTCGGCGCCCGACATCGCCGGCAAGAACGTCGCTAATCCGTCGTCGCTGATCGGCTCGGCGGCGATGCTGCTGGCCTGGCTCGGTGAGCGCCGTGGCGAGGACAGATTGGTGAAGGCGGCGGCTGCCATCGAAACCGCGCTCGACCGCGTCATCGCCACGCCCGACGGCCGCACCGGCGACCTCGGCGGCAAGCTTGGCACCGATGCGTTTGCGGCGCGGGTGGCGCAGGCGGTTTAGATTGTCGTCCCCGCGCAGGCGGATACTTTCTTTCCCTCTCCCCTTGCGGGAGAGGGTGGACGCGAGCGTTAGCGAGCGGCCGGGTGAGGGGTCCGGACGCGGTATTTGGCACTGACCCCTCACCCGCCTCGCTCACGAGCGTTCGCTCGGCACCCTCTCCCGCAAGGGGAGAGGGAAGAAGAAAGAATACGGGCGATGACGCTTCTCTGCTTATCCCTCCCCTTTCAGGGGAGGGATAAGCTTGACCTCCCGCCCTTTGGCAGCAATTTTGCTTCTCTTGCTCCGAAAGGATTTCGCATGGCCGCCCCACCGCTCGACGACTTCATCACCTCTGCTGCGGCCGCGCTCGATCTGCCGCTGGAGCCGGCCTGGCTGCCGGCGGTGCGGGCCAATCTCGAGGTCAGCCTGAAGCTCGGCAATTTGGTCGCTGAATTCCCGTTGCCGGACGCGGCCGAACCCGCGCCGATCTACAAGGCCTGACACCATGGCCGACGATTTCGACTGGACGAATTCCGCCGACATCGCTAAGGCGGTCGCCTCCGGCAAGACCAGCGCGTCGAGCGTGACCGAAGCCGCGCTTGCGCGCATCGCAAGGCTCAATCCGACGCTCAATGCCTTTACCGCCGTCACTGCCGAGCGCGCCCGCGCGCGCGCCAAGGCCGTCGACGCCGCCGACAAATCGAAGCTGACGCTCGCCGGCGTGCCCTTCGCGGTGAAAAACCTATTCGACATCACGGGCGTGACCACCGTCGCCGGCTCCAAGATCAACCGCAGCTATCCGCCGGCGAAAGCGGACTCGCCGTTGATCGCGCGGCTCGAAGCGGCCGGCGCAATTCTGGTCGGCGCGCTCAACATGGGCGAATACGCCTACGACTTCACCGGCGAGAACGTGCACGACGGCCCGTCGCGCAATCCGCATGACGTCACGCGCATGAGCGGCGGCTCGTCCGGCGGTTCGGGTAGCGCGGTCGGCGGCGGTCTGGTGCCGCTGGCGCTCGGCTCCGACACCAATGGCTCCATTCGCGTGCCGTCGTCGCTGTGCGGCATCTTCGGTCTGAAGCCGACGTATGGACGCCTGACGCGCGCCAATAGTTTTCCGTTCGTCGCGAGCCTCGATCATCTCGGTCCCTTCGCGCGTTCGGTGCGCGATCTGGCGCTGAGCTACGACGCCATGCAGGGCTTCGATGCCGACGACGCCGCTTGCGTCGACCGTCCGGTGGAGCTTGCGACGCCGCTGCTCGAACGCGGTCTTGCCGGCCTGCGCATCGCCACGGCCGGCGGCTATTTCCGCAAAGGCGCGTCGCCCGAGGCGCTGTCGGCGCTCGACACCGTCGCCAAGGCGCTCAACGCACGCAACGAAATCGAAATCCCGGAAGCGGCGCGGGCGCGTGCCGCGGCCTACATCATCACCACCACCGAGGGCGCGGCGCTGCATCTCGAGCGGCTGCGCAAACAGGGCAACGACTTCGATCCCGCCGTGCGCGATCGCTTGATCGCGGGCGCCATGGTGCCGTCCACGCTGGTCGTGAAAGCGCAGAACTTCCGCCGCTGGTATCGCGAGCGCATGCTCGAATTGTTCAAGGATTGCGACGCCATTCTCGCCCCCGCCACCCCGGTCACCGCGCCCAAGCTCGGGCAGGTCACCTTCGTGCTCGACGGCGTCGAATTGCCGGTGCGCGCCAACATGGGCATCTACACGCAGCCGATTTCGTTCATCGGCCTGCCGGTGGTGGCCGTGCCGGTGCCGCTTAAGCCGCTGCCGATCGGCGTGCAGATCATCTGCCCGCCGTGGCGCGAAGATATCGCCTTGCGCATTGCGCATGCGCTGGAGCAGATGGGCGTCTGCATCGCGCCGAAACCAACACTCTAGGGAGAACAAGCGATGGAAATCGACCTGCCGGAGGTCGTGGCCGAAGTGCGCGCCGCCTTCGATGCTTACGAAGTAGCCTTGGTCAATAACGACGTCGACGCGCTCAATACATTCTTTCGCGACGACCCGCGCACCATCCGCTACGGCGCCGGCGAAAATCTCTACGGCTATTCGGAAATCAAATCGTTCCGCGTGGCGCGCTCGCCGGTCGGCCTCGGCCGCACGATTTCCAAGACGGTGATTTCGACTTACGGCAAGGAATTCGCGGTGGCCGCGACGCTCTACGACCGCCCGTCCGCCGCCGGCAAGATCGGACGCCAGATGCAGACCTGGGTGAAGTTTCCCGAAGGCTGGCGCGTCGTCGCCGCTCACGTCAGCCTGATCGATCCGCCGAAAATGTGATCCGTCGTGGATCGTTCAACTCCGCTCATTCCCGCGCAAGCGGGAATCCAGGGCATCACATCAATCTGTCAGTTTGTCGCTCTGGATCCCCGCTTTCGCGGGGACGAGCGGATGGGTACGGACCAAAACAAACGCCGCGGCCCGAAAGCCGCGGCGTGCATTGTCGCCAGGCGAATGTCAGTCGATCGACACGCCGCTCGCCTTGATCGGGGTCGCCCATTTCTCGATTTCGCTCTTCACGAAAGTGCCGAGATATTCCGGCGTCGCGCGGTTGTCAGCCACGATGGAAGCGCCAAGACCCTGCAAGCGGTCGCGTACGGCCGGCGTTTTCATCGCCGCCAGCGCCGCCGCATTTATCTTTTTGACGATGTCGGCGGGCGTGCCTTTCGGCATGAAGATCGCGTTCCAGGTATAGGCCTGCACGTCGAGGCCTTGTTCGGCCGCGGTCGGCAGGTTCGGCAGCACCGGCGAACGTTCCTTCGTCATGATCGCGAGCGCTCTGACCTTACCGCCGTCGATCTGCGGTTTGGCCGTGGTGATGATCTCGCACAGGAACTGGATCTGTCCGCTGTGCAGATCCTGCATCGCCGGGCCCGTGCCTTTGTAGGGGACGTGAGTGATTTTGGTGCCCATTGCGGTGTCGAGCACGACGCAGCCGAGATGCGTGGCCGAGCCGGCGCCGGCCGAACCGTAGGTCATCTTCCCGGCATTAGCCTTGGCGTAGGCGATGAACTCCTTGAAGTCCTTCACCGGCAAATCTTTGTTCACGGTGAGCACGATCGGAACTTCGGCGATGAGCGCCACCGGTGTGAAATCGGTCGCCGAGTTGTAGAGCGGCTTCTTGTACATCGTTTGGCTCTGCGCGTGGGTGCCGACCGTGCCGAGCTGGATCGTGTAGCCGTCCGGCTTGGCATCGGCGAGGCGCCGCGAGCCGGTCATGCCGCCGGCGCCGCCGATATTTTCGACGAGGACGGTCTGCCCGAGAATTTCGCCCATGCGCTGGGCCATCACCCGGCCGAGCACGTCGGTCGGGCCGCCGGCGGCGAACGGGATGATCATGGTGATCGAACGCTCAGGGAAGTTCTGAGCGGTGGCCGCGCCGGTCAACGCCAGCACAGCGGCTATGGCTGTAATTATTGATTTTTTCATTGGGGTCTCCTCCACATTGGGTGGCGAACCCTGACGTTACACGCGGTGGCGGTCAAGACCGCCAGCGCATGATCCCGAAAAGTGGGTACCGGTTTTCGGACAAGATCATGCGCCAATAAAGGGTTAGCCGGCCTCGACCACCTCTTCGGGGAACTGGTGCAGCCGGTCGCCCGGGCCATTGCCGCCAATGATGTAGTTGTCGCACAGCCAGTTCAGGTAGCCGGCGTGGATATAGGTCGGGTGCACGACGATATTCATGTCCTTTTCGATGGCCATGGGCTCGTCGTTGCGCACCAGCGGGCGCTCGACCAAGTCGTAGCCCTGGCCGTGGCAATAGAGCCGCGACTCCATCGGCCGGCCGTTCTTGCGCATGAAGGCGTTGAAGCCGTCCCACACGTCCTTGGAAGGCGTGCCCGGCTTGAGCAGGTCGAGCGTCATCTTGCGCGCTTCCATGACGAAGGCGAGTTCGTCCTTCATCTCTTGCGGCACTTTGACGCCGACGACGCAGGAGCGGCCGAGTTCGGTGTACATGCCGCCCGGCCCGTTATCCTCGACCAGCAAGGCGATCTGGTCGCCTTTCTGGATGACGCGGTTCTGCAAATGCTTGTTGCCGAACTTCGACGGTTGGCCTAGCGGCATCGAGGCGCACAGATAGATGCCGTTTTCGCTGCCGTGCGACACGCTGTATTGTTGGGCAATCGCGGCGACTTCGGTGTCGCGCATGCCGGGCTTGGCGGCGGCGAAAGCAGCAGCCATGGCGCCGTCCTGCATCAGCGCCGCGCGCTTCACGAGTTCCTGTTCCTCGGCGCTTTTGATGACCTTGATCTTGTCGACCATGTCGGAGGCGTCGACATAGCGCGCCTTGGGGAAGGCGCGCTTGATATAGTCGAGCATGGCGTAGGACATCTGATAGGTGCCGACATAGCCGATGGTGGCGTTGCGGTACGGCTCAAGCGCTTTGGCGGCAAGCTCGGGGTCGTAATCTTTGGTGTAATGCGCCGAGGCGTAGCTCGGCGTCGTCATGATCTTCTTGACGCCACGCCAGGTGAGGTCGCCTTGCGCTGTCGTTTCGCTGCCGCCGAACGGGCCCTGGCAGACGACCGTCATTTCATCGTCCCGTGGAAAAATCACGGTGTTGGGATAGCCGTTGGTCGCCGGCATGTCCGTGAAGTAGCGGACGTAACCGCCCATGTGATCGTTGTTGTTCTGCATCAGCAGCACGTCGATCTTCTCGGCCGCCATCGCGGCGCGCACCAGCTTCCAGCGGCGTTCCAGTTCGGTGGTGGAAATCGGGGTGTTCAGGCGTTCGGATAAAGCCATTAGTCATCCTCCCCAAAGAAACCTACCAAGAGGCGGGTTTGCGCACGATGTTGATCATGCTCTTGAGATCGTTGTTGAGATACTTCTGCATGTTGCCGGCGATGGTCGGCATGGCGCGGTCTTCATAGCCCTGCGAATAGCCGCCGAGATGCGGGAACACCGTGAGGTTCTTGGTCTTCCAGATCGGGCTCGATGCCGGCAGCGGCTCTTCGGAAAACACGTCGAGCGCCGCGCCGGCAATGGTGCCGGCTTCGAGCGCCTTGATGAGCGCCGGTTCGTCGACCACGCCGCCGCGCGCGACATTGACCAGATAAGCGGAAGGCTTCATCGCGGCCAGCAACTGCTCGCCGACGATGCCGCGCGTTTCCGGCGTCAGCGGCGCCAGTGCGACGAGATAATCGAACTCAGGCACGACCTTCATCAAGTCGGCGCGCGCCACGACGCGATCGAAGCCGGGCGCAGGGCGTGGCGAACCGCTGATGCCGATCACATTCATGCCAAGGGCCTTGCAGATCGGCGCCAGATATTCCGCGATCAGCCCGACGCCGAGAATGCCGACGGTCTTGCCTTCGAGCAGTCGCGCCGGCCAGCGCTCCCACGCATTGCGCTCCTGCGCGCGGGCCGAGCGTGGCAGGTCGCGCGCCAGCGACAGCATGTAGGCGATGGTGGCTTCCGACACCGGCGGGCCGTGAATGCCGCGCACATTGGTGACGACGACCTCTTTGCCGAGCGAGGGCAGGTCGACGATGTTGTCGACGCCGGTGCCGAGCGCCTGAATCCATTTCAACTGCGGCGCGTCGCGTACGACGTGGTCGGCCATCGGCGGCGAAAAACACAACAGGATTTCGGTGTCGGCAATATAGGGCCCGACATCGTTGTGGTGGCCGACGACGTTGATGGTGAGTTGCGGAAACCGCTCCAGCAGCATGGCCTTGTAGCGGGCCCGCATCGATTCCTGGACTTCGGTGAGAATGAGAAGATTTGTCATGGAGGGCTGGTATAAAGGGAAACGCTGGGCGGGGAAATGCTGTGCCGCTGCGGTGGCCCGCATCGCGGGTCGAAAAGGAGAGTGCCATGCCGATCGATCTGGCCACTGTGGACTGGCTTTACGTCTTAGTGCTGGCGGTGTTCGTCTTTGTCTCCACCGCCATCGGCAACCTGCTGTCCTTCAATCGGCAGGGCATGGCGGCCGTGCTGTCGGCACTGCTGTTTGCCGCAATCTTCGTCGGCTGGAGCTATTATCCGCACGGCCTGCCGTTGCCGACGTCGCCGGCCAGACCAAAAGCCGCGGTTGTCGCACCGGCGCCGGTCGCGCCGTCGACGCCTGCCGCAGCCGCAGGCCCGCGCAATCCGGTTTCGACTATTTATGAGGCGCCTGCCGCGCGTTAGGGCGGCAGTTGACCTTTTCCGGCGGCCTAGTCCATGTAAAGCTAATGTTGTCCGGAGAACTGGCAGGAGTTCATGAAGAAAGTATATCCCGACGCTAAATCGGCATTGGATGGCATCGTCAAGGACGGCATGATGGTGATGGCCGCGGGCTTTGGCCTGTGCGGCATGCCGGAGACGTTGATTAGGGCGCTGCGCGACACCGGCGTGAAAAACCTCACCTGCGTTTCCAACAATGCCGGCATCGACGGTGCGGGTTTAGGGCTGCTGCTGGAGACCCGGCAGATCAAGAAAATGATCGCGTCATACGTGGGCGAGAACAAATTGTTCGCCCAGCAATATCTCGCCGGCGATCTGGAGATCGAATTCAACCCGCAAGGCACCATGGCCGAGCGGATTCGTGCCGGTGGTGCCGGGATTGCCGCGTTTTTCACCAAGACCGGCGTCGGCACGCTGATCGCGGAAGGCAAGGAAGAGCGTGAGTTCAACGGCCAGCGCTACATCATGGAAACCGGCTTGGTCGCCGATATTTCGCTGGTGCATGCCTGGAAGGGCGATACCGAAGGCAACCTGGTCTACCGCAAGACCGCGCGCAATTTTAACCCGATGATGGCGACGGCCGGGAAAATCACCATCGCCGAAGTTGAACACCTGGTGGAGCCGGGCGAACTCGACGGCGACGCCATCATCACGCCGGGCGTATTCGTCCAGCGCATCATCCATACGACCGCCGAGAAGCGCATCGAGCAGCGCACCGTGCGTAAACGTCCGAGCGCATGATCCCGAAAAGTGGGAACCGGTTTTCGGACAAGATCATGCGCCAGAAAAAAGTTTTGGAGAATTAGTTATGCCCTGGACCCGCGATCAGATGGCGGAACGCGCCGCCAAGGAATTACGCGACGGCTTTTACGTCAATCTCGGCATAGGCATTCCGACGCAGGTGTCGAACTACATCCCGAACGGCATGAGTGTGCAGTTGCAAAGCGAGAACGGCATGCTCGGCTTCGGCCCGTTCCCTTACGAGGGCGACGAGGACCCGGACTTGATCAACGCCGGAAAGCAGACCGTCACCGAGCTGCCGACCACCAGCTATTTCTCCTCGGCCGATTCATTCGCGATGATCCGCGGCGGCCACATCGACATCGCCTTGCTCGGCGCCATGCAGGTGGCGGAGAACGGCGATCTCGCCAACTGGATGATCCCCGGCAAGATGGTCAAGGGCATGGGCGGCGCGATGGATCTCGTCGCGGGCGTCAAGAAAGTCGTCGTCATCATGGAGCACTCGGCCAAGGCTAAGGATGGCACGGTTGAGCCGAAGCTCTTAAACAAATGCACGCTGCCGCTCACCGGCGCGGGCGTCATCGACATGGTGATCACCGACCTGGCGGTGTTCAACATCGACAAGGTCAAAGGCGGCATGACGCTGATCGAACTCGCGCCCGGCGTGACGCTCGACGAGGTCAAGCAGAAGACGGAAGCCGCCTTCGCGATCGATGCGAAACTGAAGCACTAAGAAGCAGCGGGCGCTCAGCCGCCTGCTAGCTCTTTCTCGATGACGATCCGTAACGGCGGCAAGTCACGCTGCACCGTTTCCCATACGAACTGCGCTTCGACGTCTTCATAGTCATGTCGGTAAACGTTACCCGCTCTGGCCATGTTCCGCCAGGCAATAGACGGATGCCGCGCTTTTAATTCATCAGGCAACCGTCGCGACGCTTCTGAGATAATCTCAAGGCAACGGGTCACGGCATAGTTTGTGCGTAAATCTTTATGAAAAGCCGGCAAATCAAAGCCGGCAGCCCACTCCATTGCAAGGTCGATATGGTGCAAGATATCGCGTAGCGGAGCGTTGGCGGCTTTAGAAGGCATAGATCGCATCGGCTGTCGCAGCCGGGCGGACATAGGGCTTCAAACCGCTGCGGTTGACGACATCCACCGAACCCTCGAACAAGCCGGCGACGTATTCTTTAAGTCCGACATAGTCATAAATCGTAAGATGAAAGCCTGGATCGACCTCGATCAGGATATCGATATCGCTATCCGGCCGCTCGTCGCCACGGGCGACCGAGCCGAATACGGCGGCGCGACGGATGCCGCGCGCCCGCAAGGCAGGCTCGGCTTCCTTTAGACGGGCAATGACTTGGTCGCGGCGCATGCGCCATCATAGCAAAAAGCGGGCATTAATTCCACAGGCGGTGGGGCTCAATCATGAGCGCCTAAAGCCCTTCGACACTCACCAGCCGCGCGGAACTGCAGGCGTCGCGGATGTGCTTGAGGCCCTGATAGGTCGGTCCGTTGTAAAAGGATTCCCACGCGGCGACGCTGGGAAATTCCAGCAAGACAATCCGGCGCGGCTGCCAGTCGCCTTCGTAGACCTTATGTGCGCCGCCGCGCGCCAGATATTTAGCTCCGGCCTGTTCCAGCGCCGGCTTCACGCCGCTCATGAATTCCTGATACTTGGCAGGATCGCGAATATCGACGTCGAAAATAACGTAAGCGCTCATTGGTCGTTCTCCCTTACTTCGGGTGACCTTAGGGCGCTACTGCCGGCTTTGCCAACTCCGACTTTTCTCTCGCGACGTAATCGCCGCCGCCGAGTTTGCCGGTGAGCTTGCCGTCGCGCACCACGAACTTGCCGCGCACCATGGTCGAGACCGGCCAGCCGGTGACCGCGATGCCTTCATAGGGCGTGTAGTCGCTGCCGCCGTGCATGAGCTTTTGCGAAATGGTTTCCTGCCGCTTCGGGTCCCAGATCGCGATGTCGGCATCGCAGCCTACCGCGATGGTGCCTTTCTTCGGATACAGCCCGTAGGTCTTGGCGTGATTGGTCGACGTCAGCGCGACGAATTCGTTGAGCGTGATGCGGCCTTTGGCAACGCCCTCCGAAAACAGAATCGGCAGCCGCGTCTCAACGCCGGGAATGCCGTTCGGCACCCAGCGGAAACTGGTCTTACCCTTGGGCAATAATTTTCCCTGCGGGTCGTCGTAGCGGAACGGGCAGTGGTCCGACGAGAACAGCGAAAAGATGCCCTGCTGCAAACCTTCCCAGCACGCGGCCTGGCTGGCCTTGTCGCGCGGCGGCGGCGAGCAGACATATTTCGCGCCTTCCATGTTGAGACCGTCGAGGTCGCTCTCCGTCAGCATCAGATATTGCGGGCAGGTCTCGCCGTAGATCTTCAGGCCGCGGCGCCGCGCGCGCGCGATCTCGTCCATCGCCTCGCGGTTCGACACGTGCACGATCATGATCGGCACATCGACCAGTTCGGCCAGCGAAATGGCGCGATGCGTCGCCTCGCGCTCCACGGCAATCGGCCGCGACGCGCCGTGATATTTCGGCTCGGTCTTGCCGGCCTGCTCGAGACGGTCGGTGAGAAAGCGGATGGCGTCGTAATTCTCGGCATGCACCATCACCAGCGCGCCGGTCTCGCGCGCCACGCTCATCACCTTGAGCATCTCCATGTCGGAGAGCGCGAGGCCTTCATAGGTCATGAACACCTTGAACGAGGTGTAGCCGTCGTTCACCAGCGCCGGCAGTTCCTGGCCGAGCACGCTGTCGGTGGCGTCGGCGATGATGAGATGGAACGAAACGTCGATGTAGCACTGGCCGTCGGCCTTGGCGTGGTAGTTCTTCACCACTTCGCGCAGGCTCTCGCCCTTCTGCTGCATGGCAAAGGGCAACACCATGGTGTTGCCGCCGAATGCGGCCGAGCGCGTCGCCGAAGCGAAATCGTCGGCCATCACGATGCCGGGGCCAGACGGCTGGGCGATATGGACGTGGCTGTCGATGCCGCCGGGCAACACCAAGAGGCCGGTCGCGTCGACCACCTCTTTCGCGTGGCCTAGATCGGCACCCAGCGCCGTGATCTTGCCGCCGCTGATGCCGACATCGCAGGAAAACGTGTCGGACGCGGTCGCGATGGTGCCGCCGCGGATGATGGTGTCGAAAGTCATGATCTCTTTTAACATTTCCGATGGGTGCCGCCAGCGGTCTGGGTAGGGTTGATCGGGAAGGCTTTCGGCGACATGGTCGCGCGCTGCCGTAACCTGCTGCCGGACGGGCCATCGCATGCCTAATATCGAAGCACTCAACAACCGCATCGAAGCGCTGGAAACGCGCGTTGCCCACCAGGACCGCATGCTGGAGGATCTCAACGCCACGATCACCGATCAGTGGAAGCAGCTTGAAACGCTGACCCGCAAGATCGCGCGTTTGGACGAGCAACTCCAGGATGTGCGCAGCAGCGGACCGACCGGCGAACAGGAGCCGCCGCCGCATTATTGATCGTTGGCGCCAGGCCGGTTGCAAGCCTGCGGTGAGAGACGCTACAGAAACACCATAAGAAACGGGGAAGGGAGCGGCCCAATGCTTTCCAATGCCGACCGCAGCAAGGCGGCCGATATTCTGATGGCGGCGCAGAAGGAATGCAAACAGGCGGTCCAGCTGTCGGTGACCTTTCCCGGCATCACCATCGAGGATTCCTACGCGATATCGACCGAGGTCGCGAACCGCAAAATCGCCGCGGGTGCCAAGCTGATCGGCCACAAGGTCGGCCTCACGTCGAAGGCGATGCAGCGCTCGTCGATGATTGACGAGCCGGATTTCGGCTTCATCCTCGACGATCAGATGATCGCCGACGGCGCCAAGGTGAAGCACGCCGATTATTGTAAGCCGCGGGTCGAGGTTGAACTCGCCTTCGTCATGGGCAAGCGCCTGCTCGGGCCGGGCATCGGCCTCGCCGACGTGCTGCGCGCTACCGAATACGTCATCCCGGCGATCGAGATCGTCGATGCGCGTCTGCAGGACCAGCGTAAGATCGTCGACACCGTCGCCGACAACGGCGCCGCCGCCGGCATCGCGCTGGGCGGCCGCCCGGTCGGACCCTTGGATGTCGACCTGCGCTGGGTCGGCGGCATCATGTACAAGAATTCCGAGATCGAAGAGACCGGGCTTGCCGCCGGCGTGCTTGGCCATCCGGCGCTCGGCGTTGCCTGGCTCGCCAACAAGCTCGGCAGCGTCGGCACCGCGCTCGAGCCGGGCCATCTCGTGCTCGCCGGCTCCTTCACCCGCGTCGTGTTCGCGCAAAAAGGCGACACGCTGCACGCCGACTTCGGGCCGCTTGGCGGCATCGCCATTCAGTTCATCTAATAAAAAGACAACGAGGAAACGATGACGGAATTCAAGCGCAACGCCTTCAAGCACAATCTTGCCGCCGGCAAACTGCAGATCGGTCTGTGGTCGAGCCTGTGCAGCAACGTCGCCGCCGAGATCATTTCCGACAGCGGCTTCGATTGGGTCCTGCTCGACACCGAGCACTCGCCGAACGAAATCCCCGATCTGCTCGGGCAGCTTCAGGCGATGCAGGCAAGCCCCACGACGCCGATCATCCGTCCGGCCTGGAACGACGCGGTGCTGGCCAAGCGCGCGCTCGACATCGGCGCGCAGTCGCTGCTGTTTCCTTACGTGCAGAACGCCGAGGAAGCCCGCGCCGCGGTCGCCTCGACGCGTTACCCGCCGCACGGCATTCGCGGCGTCTCCGTCGCCGCGCGCGCCAGCCGCTACGGCCGCACGCCCGGTTATCTCGGCAAGGCCAACGATGAAATCTGCGTGCTGGTACAGGTCGAGACGCGTTCCGCGCTCGGCGAGCTTGAAGCCATTGCCGAGGTCCCCGGCGTCGACGGCGTGTTCATCGGGCCGTCCGATCTGGCCGCCTCGCTCGGCCACCTCGGCAATCCGCAGCACGCGGACGTGCAGAAGGCGATCAAGGACGCCGTCGACCGGCTGACCAAGGTCGGCAAGCCGGCCGGCATGCTGACCGGCAACGAGGAAGAGGCGAAACGCTATATCGACTGGGGCTACCAGTTCGTCGCGGTCGGCGCCGATGTCGGCCTGCTCGCCAAGAACGCCGACGCCCTTTGCAAGCGGTTTAAACCCTAAAGCCTTGCGCTAGATCAAAGCGCTGCCTCCCGCCCTGGGCCGATAGTTGCACAGGGAACCAAGGGAGGCAGTCATGTCCGCGCAGGCCGAGCCGTTTCACGATATCGCGCATCTGGGCAGCGTCGAGCTGTTCACGCCGAAGCCGGCCGAGAGCCTCTGGTATTTCCGCGAACTGCTCGGCATGGAAGCCGTGCACGAGGCCGGCCCGTCGGTCTATCTGCGCGGCTACGGCGACTACGCCACGTCAACGCTGAAGCTAACCGCCGCTGACAATGCCGGTGTCGGCTGCATCTCGTGGCGCGCCGCCAGCCCGCAGGCGCTCGAACGCCGCGCCAAGGTGATCGGCGACGCCGGGCTCGGCATCGGCTGGACCAATGGCGATTTCGGCCGGGGACGTTCCTATCGCTTCCGCGATCTCGACGGCCACACCATGGAAATCTATTACGAAGAACAAAAATTCGTCGCGCCGCCGGAATTGCATTCCAATCTGAAAAACCTGCCGCAAAAATTCACCGGTCGCGGCGCCGGCGTGCGCCGCATCGATCATCTGGCGCTGCTCGCCAAGGACGTCGAAGCCAACCGCAAATTTGCGACGGATCTGCTCGGCTTCCAATTGCGCGAGCAGGTTCGCTTCGATCAAGGCAAGATCGAGATCGGCTCCTGGATGAGCCCGACCGCCATTCACCACCAGCTCGCTTATGTGGTGGACGTGAAGGGCGCCCATGGCCGCTTGCATCATTTCTCGATGTGGGTCGACAACCGCGACGACGTCATGCGCGCCGCCGATATCCTGACCGAGAACGGCATCTTCATCGAGGCCGGCCCCTCCAAGCACAACAACTCGCAGGGCTTCTATCTCTACAGCTACGAGCCAGGCGGCAATCGCGTTGAGGTCTATTCCTCGAGCTTCCTGGTGGTGGCGCCGGATTGGGAGCCGGTGATCTGGAGCGAGGAAGAGCGCGGCACCGGCACGTATTGGGGCGCCAAGTTGCCCGACAGCTTCATCGAATACGCGACGCCGGATGTGCAAGGCGAGGTGAGCAAGTCCCCCGAGCTCCTCAAGGAAGCGATCGCCTCATTGTCGTGAAACGGCGCCGCGCGCCGGCGCGGCCAAGGCGCCGGAATTTCCGGTGTTCTTTTAAATCTCAATCGGAGTTGTCATGTCGTTACCGCCTCGCATCGATATCAAAGCCGTCAACGAGCAGATCGGTCCTTACGCCGACACCGCGGCGACGCTCGACGAGCGCAATGAAATCTATCGCGAACTGATCGGCTTCGTGCCGCCGCGCATCGAGGCGCGCATGGCGGTGACCGGTGCGCTCGACCCGGTGCTGCTCGATATGCAGGAGCGCATGCGCG
>JANMSZ010000146.1:0-1728 GCA_031389925.1 Hyphomicrobiales bacterium
CCAAATCCAATGCGGAGCTTGTGGCCAAGATGCGCCGCATCCTTGATGAGCTTTCCATAGAGACCGCAACGCCCGCTGAAGCCCGCAAGATGCTGGACCTCAAGGGGGCGGAGAACGTCAAGATCTAGGCGTCGCCGGAGAGCTTTTCGAGGTCCTCGCTGGCACGGCGGGCGGCGGCCTCGACAGCGATGCCATTCTTTTATGGCACGAAGAGTTTGGTATCGCATAACCTAAATCATTTCCGGTTTAAGAGCGCATATGGGCCTTGTTTTTCTTGCCGAATTAATCCAAGACGCAAGGCTGCTGTTTTTTGTGTAACTTCAAATCAGGTGGGTGATGAATCAGTGGGGCGGCGGCAAACCTGGCCGACAGGCATTCAATGTGTTTAGATTCTGGAAGAGGATGTTGCCCGACCAGCTCAAGCAAAAGGCGATGGTCGGCTGGTACAACTATATCGGACGATTGAATACCAATGGCGAAGTACTGTTTCTCAACCACGGCTTCGCAAACCCTTCGATTGAAAGCCCAACATTGCCCGAAGGGTTGGAAAAGCAGCGTTATCCCATCCAGCTATATCAATACATTATCTCCCAGGCGAATCTTTCGAACAAGGATGTCCTGGAAGTGAGTTCGGGATTGGGCGGCGGCGTAAGCTGGATTGCCTTGTGCCTCAATCCGCGTTCGGTCACGGGGCTTGATATTGCCGCGGACGCGGTCAAAGCTTGCCGGGTCCGCAATAAAGATACGCGCGTGCGCTTTGAAATCGGCGATGCGCAAGCCATGCCGTTTGCCGACGGCAGTTTCGATGCGGTTGTGAATGTCGAGTCTTCGCTCAACTATCCGGACTTTGCTGCGTTCCTCAAGGAAGTGGCCCGGCTGCTGCGCCCGGGCGGGCACTTCATGTTTGCGGACTATCGGAGCGCCAAGGGCTATCTCAGGATGAAGGATGCACTTGAGCAACTCAATTGGCGGGTCCTCCTGGCGGAAGACATTTCACCCTCGATTGTGCGTGGTCTCGAACATACCAAGGCCACGACCCGCGAGCAAATTCAACGCTTTGTGCCGCGATTCCTGCAAACCACGGCCATTCGCTTTGCCCGGCTCGGCAAGGACAAAGACGATGATGCCCTGTCGTTCGCCGTGGGTAAAAAGCGTTACCTCGCCATGGTTCTGCAAAAGCCGGAGTAACGTTAAAATCTAGTCGTCGTCGGAGAGCTTTTCGAGATTCTCGTTGGCGCGGCGGGTGGCGGCTTCGAAGCGGTCTTCGAAGGTAGCCATGTTCCTTTTCGGCTCCTGGTAATAGGCCGTGAGCTTGAGCAAGCGCACGAAATTATCATTTACCATGGCCGGGGTGGACGGCGCCACCACCTTGAGGCCGATGCCTACGGCCTGCTGCTGTCGTGCATCTTCGACGACGACCCCTGCCTGTTCATCGAGAACCTGCCGCTGTACTTCGTGCCCGGCGCGCCGCCGGTGCCCGGCACGCGGGTGCCGATCGGCAAGGCCCGGGTGGTGCGCGCCGGTACCGACGTCACGCTGGTCGGCTACTCGATCGCGGTCGGGCTGGCGCTGGATGCGGCGAGCCAGCTCGCGGCGGAAGGAATCGCGGCCGAGGTCATCGACTTGCGGACGTTGCGGCCGCTCGATACGGCCACCGTGCTGGCGAGCGTCGCCCGGACCAACCGCCTCGTCGTCGTCGAGGAAGGCTGGCCGACCTGTTCGATCGCG
>JANMSZ010000154.1:0-2355 GCA_031389925.1 Hyphomicrobiales bacterium
GTCGAGGACGACTGGGAAAGCCCGACGCTCGGCGCCTCGGGCTTAGGCTGGGAATGCTGGTGCGACGGCATGGAAGTGTCGCAGTTCACCTATTTCCAGAGGGTAGCAGATATTGATTGTTCGCCGGTCGCCGGAGAACTCACCTACGGCCTCGAGCGGCTGGCGATGTATGTGCAGGGCGTCGAGCGCGTCTACGATCTCAATGTCAACGGCGGCACCGGCGACAAGAAAGTTACCTACGGCGACGTCTTCCTGCAGGCCGAGCGCGAATATTCCAAACACAATTTCGAAGTCGCCGACACCGAGATGCTGTTTGCGCAATTCAAGATGGCGGAAGCGGCGTGCCAGAAATATCTCGCCGCTGGATGGCAAAATAATAACAATGCGGACGACAGGACCAATCACTCGATGGCGCTGCCGGCCTACGATCAGTGCATCAAGGCGTCGCACGTTTTCAATCTGCTCGACGCCCGCGGCGTGATCTCGGTCACCGAGCGGCAGAGCTACATTTTGCGTGTGCGTGAACTGGCGAAAGCCTGCGGCGCGGCCTGGCTTGCCACCGAAGGCGGCGGAACCTGAGATGCCCGATCTTCTGCTCGAATTTTTCTCCGAAGAAATCCCTGCGCGCATGCAGGCGAAGGCGGCCGACGACCTGAAAAAGATGGTCACCGATCGGCTGGTCGACGCCGGGCTTGTGTATGAGGGCGCCAAGGCTTTCGCCACGCCGCGGCGCCTGGCGCTGTCAGTGCACGGCGTCCCCGCGCGCCAGCCGGACCTCAAGGAAGAGCGCAAAGGCCCCAAGGTTGGCGCGCCCGAGCAGGCCATCGCCGGATTTCTGCGCGCCGCGGGCTTAACCTCGATCGATCAGGCCACGGTGCAGGCCGACAAGAAGGGCGATTTCTACGTGGCGGTGACGGAAAAGGCCGGCAAGCCGGCGCTCGAGGTTCTGGCCGAGATAATTCCCGACGTCGTTCTGAATTTTCCGTGGCCCAAATCAATGCATTGGGGAGAGCCTCGCTATCTCAAGAAAGCTGACGGCGGATTTCTGCTAAATGCGACCGGAGGTCGAATAATTCTTGAGCCTTGGCTGAAATGGGTGCGACCGTTGCATTCAATTGTTGCGATGTTCGGGCCAGAAACCGATGAGCCTGAGGTCATCAAGTTTAAAGTCGATCGTGTTGAATCCGGCAACGAAACGCGCGGTCATCGTTTTCTCAGCCCCGGCGCATTCAAGGTGAAGCGCTTCGACGACTACGTCGCAAGCCTCGAAAAGGCCAAGGTCGTGCTCGATCCGGCGCGGCGCATGGACATCATCCGCGCCGACGCCAAGAATTTGGCCTTTGCGCAAGGCTACGAATTGGTCGAGGACGAAGGCCTGCTCGCCGAGGTCGCCGGTCTGGTCGAATGGCCGGTCGTGCTGATGGGTTCGTTCGACAAGGCGTTCCTCGACATTCCGGGCGAGGTGATCCGCGCCACCATCCGCACCAATCAGAAATGTTTCGTGCTGCGCGACCCGAAGACCGCGAAGCTGGTGAACAAGTTCATTCTGGTCGCCAACATCGAAGCGAGCGACGGCGGCAGTGCGATCATCGCCGGCAATGAGCGCGTCATTCGCGCGCGCCTGAGCGACGCCAAATTCTTCTACGACACCGACCTCAAGATGAAGCTTGAGGATCGTCTGCCGAAATTCTCGCAGATCGTGTTTCACGAGAAGCTGGGCACGCAGGCCGAGCGCATCGCGCGCATCACGGCGCTGGCCAAAGAACTCGCGCCTTTGGTCAAGGCTGATCCGGCGAAAGCCGAGCGCGCCGCGCAACTGTGCAAGGCTGATCTGCTCACCGAAGTGGTCGGCGAATTCCCAGAGCTGCAAGGCTTGATGGGGAAGTATTACGCGCAAGCGCAGGGCGAAAACGCGGCGGTCGCCGCGGCGAGCGAGGATCACTACAAGCCGGTCGGACCCAAAGACAGCGTGCCGTCCGATCCTGTGTCGATCGCGGTCGCGCTGGCCGACAAGGTCGATACGCTGGTCGGGTTCTGGGCGATCGATGAGAAGCCGACGGGGAGCAAGGATCCCTATGCGCTGCGACGTGCGGCTTTGGGTGTTATTAGATTGATATTAGACAACACGATTCGTCTGGACTTAATCACCGTTTTTCTCCGGCACGGAGATCGCTTTCCCAATCACGACGCGGCTGTGAGTGCGTTCAGCTTGGTAGATTTCATCGGCGATCGTATGAAGGTTCAGCTTCGCGAACAGGGCGCAAGGCACGATCTAGTTGATGCTGTTTTCCAACTTGGGGTCCGGCGCGAAACGATGATGCCGGGAATGGCAAACACCCGCGATTTGTTTTTTAT
>JANMSZ010000217.1:0-1677 GCA_031389925.1 Hyphomicrobiales bacterium
AGGGAAGGAAAGCTTGTCCCCGCAAAGGCGGGGAGGAAGGCGGCCTGCCCGGGGCCTCAAACAATACGGGCGATGAATCGCGTCTGCTCTTTTCTACACCCTCCCCCTCCAGGGGAGGGTGAAGAAAAGAGCGACGAAAAAATGAGAACAGCTCCCTTGCTTTACCTCATGCCCTCCCGCGACTAGCTTGCGCGCCATGTTGCCGGACGCCAAAGATTTCGATTCGCTGACGCGCGGTTTCCGCTGGATTATTCCGGCGCACTACAATATTGGCGTCGATGTCTGCGACCGCTGGGCCGATGCCGATCCCGCGCGCCTTGCCATCCTGCATGTGCATCCGGACGGGGCTGAGGACCGCATCACCTTCGGCCATTTGCGCGATACGTCGAACCGGCTCGCCAATGTGCTGCGCGCGCACGGCGTTGGCTGCTCCGACCGCGTCGCGATCTTCCTGCCGCAGTCGCCGGACGTCGCCATAGCCCACGTCGCCATCTATAAGCTCGCCGCGGTGGCGCTGCCGATTGCGGTGCTGTTCGGCACCGATGCGCTGTCCTATCGGCTGCAGAATTCCGGCGCCAAGGCGCTGCTCACCAACACCGCCGGCCTCGCGAAGCTGGGCGAAATCAGAAGCGAAGTTCCGGACCTGACTTGCGTGCTGTCGGTCGATGGTGCCGGCGACGGCGCCTTAGATCTCACCGCTGAGCTGACGCGCGCCTCGTCTTCCTTCACGCCGGAAGTCACCACGCCCGACGATCCGGCGATGATGATCTACACGTCGGGCACCACTGGCCAGCCGAAAGGCGCGCTGCACGGCCATCGTGTGCTGCTGGGGCACATCCCCGGCGCCGAGCTGCCGCATTATCCGTTCCCGCAATCAGGCGACAGTTATTGGACGCCGGCCGACTGGGCTTGGGCCGGCGGTCTGCTCGATGTGCTGCTGCCGAGCCTGCATCACGGCGTGCCGGTGGTGGCGCGCAAGTTCGACAAGTTCGACCCGGAGGAGGCTTTCGCGCTGATGGCGCAGGCGCAAGTTCGCAATGCGTTCATTCCGCCGACCGCCTTGCGCATGATGCGCGCGGCGCAAAATCCGCGCGGCCGCTACGATTTTAAATTGCGCAGCATCGCCTCGGGCGGCGAGTCGCTCGGTATCGAAGCGCTGGAGTGGGGCAAGACGGCGTTCGATCTGACCATCAACGAGTTCTACGGCCAGACCGAATGCAACCTGGTGATCGGTGCCTGCGCGCAACTCGGCATGTTGAAAGTCGGCTCCATGGGCAAGCCGGTGCCCGGCCACGTCGTCGCGGTGATCGGTCCGGATGGCGAGCCGCTGAAACCCGGCGAGGTCGGGCAGATTGCGGTGCAACGGCCCGATCCGGTGATGTTCCTCAACTATTGGGGCAAGCCGGAGGCGACGCGCGATAAGTTCATCGGCGATTGGATGACCACCGGCGATCAAGGCGTCATGGACGAAGACGGCTATTTCACCTTCGTCGGCCGCGACGACGACGTGATTTCATCGTCGGGTTTCCGCATTGGTCCCGGCGAGATCGAGGATTGCCTCATTCGCCACCCGGCGGTGGCGCTCGCCGCCGCGGTTGGCAAGCCCGATGCGCTGCGCACCGAAATCGTCAAAGCCTTCATTGTGCTCAAGAAGGACTACGCGCCGTCCGATGCGCT
>JANMSZ010000220.1:0-1872 GCA_031389925.1 Hyphomicrobiales bacterium
GGCTCGACCGCCAGCAGGAACTGTCGTTCCTCGAATTCAATTACATGGTGCTGCAGGCCTACGACTTCGTCGAACTGCACAAGCGCTATGGCTGCGTGTTGCAGATGGGCGGCTCCGACCAGTGGGGCAACATCGTCAACGGCATCGATCTCGGCCGCCGCATGGACAACGCGCAGTTGTTCGCGCTGACCGCGCCGCTGCTCACCACGTCATCGGGCGCCAAGATGGGCAAGACCGCCGCCGGTGCGGTGTGGCTCGATCCCAACATGGTCAGCCCCTACGACTACTGGCAGTACTGGCGCAACACCGAGGACGGCGACGTCGCGCGCTTCCTCAAGCTGTTCACGATTTTGCCGCTCGACGAAATCGCCAAGCTCGCGGCGCTGCAAGGCGCGGAGCTGAACGAAGCCAAGAAGGTGCTGGCCACCGAGGCGACCGCGCTGGTGCACGGCCGCGCTGCCGCCGAACAGGCCAGCGACACCTCGCGCAAGACCTTCGAGGAAGGCTCGTTCGCCGGCGCCTTGCCCACGGTCGAAGTCGCGCGCGCCGAGCTCGACAAAGGCATCGGCGTACTTGTCGCCTTCGCGGAAAAGACAGGCTTGGTCAGTTCGAATGGCGACGCCCGCCGTCAGATCAAGGCCGGCGGCCTCAAGGTCAACGACGTCACCGTCAGCGACTAGAAGATGACGCTGACCGCGAAGGACCTCACCAGTGACGGCGTGATCAAGCTGTCGCTCGGCAAGAAGAAGCACGTGCTGCTGAAGGCAGTTTAACTATTGCGGCAGCGGTGAGTGTTGGCCCAGACCTTTGTCGCGTTGAGCCTGTGAGCCACCGCGTACAAACAGCACCCACATCCCATCACGGTCTTTGGTCAAATTGCCAGCGACAATACCGGTACGTCCAATCGAGGACGCGTTGAGTACTGGGCCGCACGAAGTCGGCATAATCGCGATCTTGATGATTGCCGTATCAGCGTTGCCTTTGATGACCTCGCCGACACTTCCGAGTGCGACCTTATAGAAACGCTTGCGGCCCTCGGGTACGTCTAGGCCTTCCGACGTTACGATCTGGGTTATTGTAACCTTGGCGACAAAGTCGGCCTGAGTGTCGCTCAGTGGCGGCGAGAAAAACAGCGACCACATCGGACCGCGGCATGCTTGCGCGCCGCTGAAGAGAGACATCGAGCGTCGCACCGATCAAGAAAGTGCGCCTCATCGTTTTACCTCGTCGGCGGGATGAAATTGCGATCGAACGTTCCCGGCGACGGAATGAACTTACGCAGCAAGCCCGGCGCAATTGCCGTCACCGGATTGACCGAGATGCGCGGCGCGCTCGGCGGGCCAACCGCTTCGTAAGTGATGCCAAGCAGGCCTTCATTGCTGCCGCCTAAGAACAGTCCGACGAT
Source organism: Hyphomicrobiales bacterium (assembly GCA_031389925.1). Lineage (GTDB taxonomy): Bacteria > Pseudomonadota > Alphaproteobacteria > Rhizobiales > Xanthobacteraceae > Pseudolabrys. The sequence goes on from JANMSZ010000220.1 coordinate 1,406, forward strand.
CGGGATTTGCCCGAACATGTTGTTGAGGCCGTAGAACGGCACAAAGGTGCCGCGCAGATGCACGTCGTCCCTGGCGTAGTCGATCTGCCCTTCGATGGTAGCGCCGACCAGCGGACCGCGCACCACACCGTCGCGGACCGACATGCGGCCGGGGAATTTCGTGAAGTCGACGCCCAGTTCGGAGAACTCGACCGCACCTTTGGCGCCGCCCGGCGCGCCCGAGACGACGCGGTCGAGTGCGGGTTCGCCGCGAATCGCGAAGCTGCGAATGAAGAGATGGCCGACCTGCGGCGTGTCTTCCTGCGTCGGCGGATTCATCGCCACCCACATCTGGCCGCCGAACATGCGCGGATACATATCGGTGAATCGGAACAGCGAACCCGCGTCGTCGGTCTCGAAATAAACGACCTGCTGATTGTCGCGCGCGCGCACGCGCAAGTCGCCGATCAGCGGCGTGTCGCGGCCGA
>JANMSZ010000240.1:0-8082 GCA_031389925.1 Hyphomicrobiales bacterium
AATTCGTCAAAGCGCTCCATGTCCATGGCAATGCTGGCGCGCCGCGCCATCGCCACGACGTGAATGATGGCGTTGGTGGAGCCGCCCATCGCCATATGCACCTTGATGGCGTTGTCGAAGGCGGCCGGCGTCAGAATTTTCTTCGGCGTTAGATCTTCCCACACCATGTCGACGATGCGCCGGCCCGCCTGGCCGCACATGCGCGGGTGATTGGAATCCGCCGCCGGGATCGATGACGCGCCAGGCAGCGACAGGCCGAGCGCCTCGGCGATCGCCATCATGGTCGCCGCCGTGCCCATCACCATGCAGGTGCCGAACGAGCGGGCGATGCCGCCCTCGATTTCGTTCCACTGGTCGTCGGTGATGTTGCCGGCGCGCTTTTCCGTCCAGAATTTCCACACATCCGAGCCGGAGCCGAGCTGCTGCCCGTTCCAATTGCCGCGCAGCATCGGGCCCGCCGGAATATAGATCGCCGGAATATTCATGCTGATCGCGCCCATGATCAGGCCGGGCGTGGTCTTGTCGCAGCCGCCCATCAGCACCGCGCCGTCGAGCGGATGGCTGCGCAGCAGTTCCTCGGTCTCCATCGCCAGCATGTTGCGATAGAGCATGGTGGTCGGCTTGACGAAGGTTTCCGACAGCGACATCGCCGGCAGCTCGATCGGGAAGCCGCCGGCCTGCAGCACGCCGCGTTTCACGTTCTCGGCGCGCACGCGCAGATGCGCGTGGCACGGGTTGATCTCGCTCCAGGTGTTGATGATGCCGATGACGGGTTTGCCTTCCCAGTCCTCGCCGTCATAGCCGATCTGGCGCAGCCGCGACTTATGGCCGAACGAGCGCATATCGCTGACACCGAGCCATCGGTGGCTGCGCAGGTCTTCGGGCCGCTTGCGTGTCATGTCATGCTCCGTGCACTTCGCGCGCGAGGGTAGCGCGGCACAATACGCTATGCCACACTCGAATGATGCGGCACCGATTTGTTTTTTCCGGCACAAGAATCATTTTCACATTGTGCATATTTGCCGTACTTGCGACGGCGATCTGGACCCGGTCGCCGAAATGGATGAGCGATTTCGACCAGTCGTTCTATATCACTATAGCCTACGACATCGATCGGCACGGCGTGTTCAGCAACGGCGTATTCGACGACGTCGATAGCACGGTCGGCGTCCCGCCGCCCGGCATGTTCATTGCCCCACTATATCCATGGCTCATCCTCGCAGCGACGAAAATCGATCAGCGCTTCGCCAAGGCCGTGACATGCAGCGTTGAATCCAATAACAAAAAAAGAGCCTTTACCGAATGTGAGACTTATGCGCGGCCTATGAACTTGATTCATGCGCTGCTGCTGGCGATAGGCGTCGTCGCGATCGCACGGTCCGCCGAGTTGATGTTTCTGGGCAGCGCGACATTCTGGCTCGCCGGCGGCCTCGCGACTTTGGCGCTGGCGGCGGACACAGAACTGTTCTCGTTCGTGATGACCGAGAGCCTGACGTTTTCGCTGTATAGCTTGACGATGCTAGCAATGGTGGCCGCATGGACCACGCCGCGCTGGCGCTATTATGCACTCGCAGGCGTCCTGCTCGGCCTGCTTTGTCTGACCCGAGCGTCCTACTTGATCCTGGCGCCGGTCATGATCGTGCTGATTATTCTCCAGGCGCGCTTTATCGGCGGTGGAAGGATTTGGCAGAGCATTTTCGCCTTCGCGTTCTGCTTTGCTGTGGTGGTGTTGCCCTGGGCGGTGCGCAATTACGTGTCGGTCGGCAAGTTCAAGATGACCGAGGAATACGGCGCCGCGGCGCTCGTCGAGCGCTTCGCCTTCAACCAGATGAAGCCGCGGGAATTCGCGCTGGCATTTCCGTATTGCTTGCCGGTCGTCGGCCCCAGCCTCGTCAGTTGCGCTTTCGGCAAGAATGCCATGGACCGCTTCGAATGGAATCGGCCGGGCAGCTTCTTCGAAACCGGGAGAGCCACCCGCGGCGCCCTGCTCGCGACCCATCAGCGGCTTGATCCGGTCATTGGCGGCCTTGTCTGGGACGAAATGAGCGCGAACTGGTGGCGCCATATCCTGGTCAGCATTCCTTTGGCATGGTGCGGGCTTTGGCTCGGCGGATTGCTGGGCTTGGTGCTGGTACCGGCCTTCGTATGGGCGGGCATCGCGGCTATACGGCAATCCAAACCTCTGTTCCTGCTCTACGCCGCACCGGCGCTGGTGATGCTCGCACTGCACGCCGGGGTCGCCAACCATTACACCCGCTACAATCTCATTTTGATCGGCGCCTATGCCGCCGGCGCCGCTTGGCTCATGGCACGGAGCGCGTGGTTTTCCCGCGCGCGTTTGCAAGGGCCAGCGAGCGAGCCAGCGCCGTGATCAACTCCATCTGCATGCGTAATTTGAGATGCAGGTTCAGCACCACCAGCAGGCTGATCACCACCCACATATAGATGACCAGTATGGCCGAACGAGCGCATATCGCTGACACCGAGCCAACGGTGGCTGCGCAGGTCTTCGGGACGCTTAACTTTGGTCATTCGGCCGCAATCTCAGTCTTGATGGCCGCGGCGCGCTTGGCGGCGACCTGGGTGGCAATGACGATGGCGGCGAGCGCTGCGCCCGCCAGATCGGTCCACAGGCCGGGGAAGACGAGACACATTCCGCCTCCGACCAGGAGCGCCCGCTGCCAATAATTGGCCGCGGTCACGAAATAGCCGTGCAGGCCACCCGCGAATAGCGCAATTCCGCAACATGCAGTGATGAAACTCCAGAAGATCGTCGGCCAGTCGCCGATCATCAGCAGCGCCGGCTGATAGACAAACATGAACGGGATGATGAAGCCAGCGGCACCGATCTTCATCGCGGCCCAGCCGGATGCCCACATATCGGCCTTGGCTATTCCGGCCGCGGCGAACACGGCGAGCGCAACCGGCGGCGTGATCGCCGAGAGCACGGCGTAATAGAAGGCAAACATATGCGCGGCCGGCTCGATCACCCCCAATTTCAAGATCGCCGGGATCAGCAACGCGGTCAGCAGGATATAGGACGGCGTCGTCGGCAGCCCGGTGCCGAGCACAAGAGCTGCGAGCATGGTCATGACCAGCGCGAGGAAGAGATAGTCCTGCGCGAGCGCGACTACCCATTGGGTGAAGACGATGCCAAGGCCCGACAGCGTCACGACGCCGATCATGATGCCGGCAGATGCGCAAGCCAGCGCCACGGGGAGCGAATTCTTGGCCCCCTCCACCATGGCGTCAACGACGTTGCGCAGCGTGACATTCCCGCGAGTCGACTTGCGCAGCGCGGCGCACGGGAAGCAGGCGAGCGTGCCGGCAAGCGCGGCGAGCGGCGAACTATAGCCGGAGTACATCACCACCAGCAGGATGATGATCGGGATGAACAGGTGTCCGCGCTCGCCCATCACGATGCGCAGGCGCGGCAATTCGGCGCGCGGAACGCCGTGGATGCCGCGGCGCTTGGCTTCGAAATGCACTGCGGCGAAACAAGCCACGTAGTAGAGGATCGCCGGGATGATCGCCCAGATCACGACCTGCCCATAAGGCACCGCCAGGAATTCGGCCATGACGAAGGCGGCGGCGCCCATGATCGGCGGCATGATCTGTCCGCCGGTGGAAGCGGTCGCCTCGACGCCGGCGGCGAAAGGCGGCGGAAAGCCGGAGCGCTTCATCAGCGGAATCGAGATCGGGCCGTCGACCATGACGTTGGCGACCGCGCTGCCGGAGATGGTGCCGAACAGGCTCGAAGATATGACCGACACCTTGCCGGGGCCGCCCGCGCTGTGGCCAGTCAATGCCATGGCGAAATCCATGAACAATTGCCCGACGCCGGTCTTCTCCATGAAGCTACCGAACACCACAAAGATGATCACGAACGACGCCGACACCGCCAGCGCCTGGCCGAAAATCCCCTCCGTCGTCATGTAGAGTTGGTCGAGGATGCGCATCGGCTCGAGCTTCGCGATGAGCACTCCGTACAGCAGGAACAGGATGGACGTCACCGGCAACGACAGGTCGACGGCGCGTCGCGTCGCCTCGGTTACGGTCACGACCAACATCGTACCGAAGATCATGTCGGTCCAGGTCAGATCGTCGATGTAGTAGATGCGCGTGATGACGTATTCGTAGTTGAGGAACAGATAAAGCAGTGACGCGACGCCGGCGACCAGCCAACCATAGTCAATGGCTTTCGGGATCTCGCGGTGCACGCCCACCTTGCTGCCGTAGATCAAAAACGCCAGCACGAGCGCGAACATCAAATGCATGCCGCGGAAGATGATCGCCTCCGGCGATCCGGCAACGATGATCCAGCCATGGTAAAGAACCATCGCTAAGCCGACCACAGTCACCGCAAGGCGAATGATGCCGGCGTGATTCAACTCGATTTTTAGGGCTTGCATGGTGCTCTACACTGGAAGTTGCCGGCCCTACCCGCGGGTAGGGCCGGCAATCGCGTTACTGGGTCAGCACCGTAATGCCAGCTTCCTTGTAGTACTTCGCCGCGCCCTTATGAAACGGCACGCCGATATCTTCCGCCATGCCCTTAGGCGTCAGCCCGACGATGGCCTTGTTGACCAACGCCATCTGGCTGACGTTCTGCGCCATGGTCTTGGTCATGGCATAGACGGTATCCTCCGGCAGCTTGCAGGACGCGACGATATGCGTGGCGTAGCCGATCACCTTCACGTCCTTGTCCTGCTTCGGATAGGTGCCCTTCGGCACGGTGACCAGCGTGTAGCCGGGATTGAGCTTGCGCATCGCGGGGAGCTGATCGGCTAAGTCGAGCAGCTTGATGTCGCGCGCCGAGGCGAGGTCCATGACGGCGCTGGACGGGATCGTGGTGCCGAGCGTGAACGCGACCGCGTGCCCGTCCTGCACCTGCGCGACCGCATCGGTGTAGGACACGAAGCTCATCTTAAGGTCGTTGTAGGTGATACTGTTCACCTGCAATATCTGCTTGGTGATTTCTTCGGCGGTATTGCCGCGCGGCTGGGCGGCAATGGACTTGCCCTTAAGATCCTTCACCGAGTTCACGCCGGAGTCGGCGCGCACCACCACCTGAAAAAACTGCGGATAGAGCGTGGCGATGTTACATACGTTCGTGTGTTTCTTGGTGAACGGCGGATTGCCGGCGACCGCGTCCACGGTCGAGATCGAGTTGCCGAAGCCGACGTCGGTCTTGGCTTCCTCGATGCCGCGGACGTTGGCGATACCGGCGCCCGGCAGCGACTGGACGTTGAGGCCAGGCACCGCCTTCTCCCACAAATCCTTGAGCTGGCCGCCGAGCGGAACCCAGACGCCGCCTTGCGGACCGGTCATCAATTTAATATCGACTGCCGCGGCCGGACCGGCGATAGCCAGAGCCAGTCCGAAAGCCAAACCGAGAGTCTTGATCGAAGATGTCATGGCGCTTCCTCCCTGCGGCCCGGCGCTTTAGATCGCGGACCATTGTTTTCGCCTTGGTGGCGATTTTGTTTCCCAATCGTAAGGGTACGCGGCGTCACCCGCCTCGCACAAGGGTGCTTCTGGCGCCTGCCCGCAGCCCCACCCCGCTTGCGGCCATGGGTGGGCAGCGCCCGGGCAATGGCGCGAGTATGGAAATAGGGTGGAAATGCCGGGTTTATTGGTCGGAGTGGCAGGATTTGAACCTGCGACCCCCTCGTCCCGAACGAGGTGCGCTACCAGACTGCGCTACACTCCGACTGTCGGCGGCCTTATAACCCCCGCAGTCTTGAAACCGCAAGCGAGCATGGTCCCGAAAAGTGGAAACCGGTTTTCGGGCCAGACCATGCTCAAATGAAGAGAAGCAGATGAACGCCGAGCCGGGAACGCGGGTCCTGAAAGCCGACAAAGCCTCCATCGAGGCTGCCGCCGCTTGCCTGCGCGCCGGGGGGCTCGCCGCCTTCCCGACCGAGACGGTCTATGGGCTCGGCGCCGATGCCGGCAACGGCCAGGCCATCGCCCGGCTCTATGCCGCCAAGGGCCGCCCGGCCTTCAACCCGCTGATCGCCCATGTGGCCGACCTTGAAGCGGCGCGGCGCATTGCCTTATTCGACAAGGATGCCGGGAAGCTGGCCGAAGCCTTTTGGCCGGGCCCGCTGACGTTGGTGCTGCCGAAACGGCCGGACTGCGGCGTGGCTGACCTGGCGCTGGCCGGGCTCGATAGCGTTGCGGTGCGCGTTCCGGCGCATCCGGTGGCCGTGGCCCTGCTCAGGGCGTTCGGCGGGCCGGTGGTGGCGCCCTCGGCCAACCGCTCGGGCCATGTCTCGCCAACCAGCGCCGCGCACGTCATGGCCGACCTGCGCGGTCTCATCGATCTGGTGATCGACGGCGGCGCCTGCGAGGTCGGCGTCGAGTCCACCATCGTATCCTGTCTCGGCGAGCCGACGCTGCTGCGCCCGGGCGGCCTGGCGCGCGAGGACATCGAGGCTGTGCTGGGCCGTACGCTGGCCGCGCCCGCAGTAGCCGATGAGGCCCCACTGGCACCGGGCATGCTGGCGTCGCATTACGCGCCGAGAGCGCACCTGCGGCTCGACGCGCAGACGCCGCGCGACGGCGAAGCGCTGCTGGCTTTCGGGCCGGCGCCAGCCTTTGCCGGAACCACGTTCAATCTGTCGCCGCGCGGCGATCTGATCGAAGCCGCCGCCAATCTGTTTTCGCATTTGCGCGCGCTGGATAATTCCGGCGCCAAGACCATCGCCGTCATGAGCGTGCCGCATGACGGCCTGGGCGAAGCGATCAATGACCGGCTGTCGCGCGCCGCCGCGCCGAGACTGACGTAAGAAAAGGAAAGACGATGAACCTTCAGACCAAACCTCCTCTGATCCCGCCGCCGGCGCCGCAACTGCTCAAGCGTTTCATCGACATCGTCGGTCAGAAATATGCGGTGACCGATCGCGACGCGCAGGAACCGTACCTGGTGGAGATGCGCGATCTGTTTCACGGCGTCACGCCGGTGGTGTTGCGGCCGGGCTCGGTCGCTGAAGTGTCGGCGATCCTCAAGCTTGCCAACGAAACCAAGACCGCGATCGTGCCGCAAGGCGGCAATACCGGCCTGGTCGGCGGACAAATCCCACACCGTGGCGAGATCATTCTGTCGCTGACGCGGCTCAACAAAATCCGCGAAATCGATCCGGTGTCGAACACGATGACCGTCGAGGCCGGCGTCACGTTGCAGCACGCCCGCGAAGCCGCCGCCGACGCCGACCGGCTCTACCCGCAACTGCTGCCGTCGGAAGGCACCTGCACCATCGGCGGCAATCTCTCGACCAATGCCGGCGGTATTGCCGCGCTGGTGCACGGCATTTCACGCCAGCACGCGATGGGGCTCGAAGTCGTGCTGGCCGATGGCCGCGTGCTGAACAATCTCAACAAGCTCAAGAAGGACAACACCGGCTACGACCTCAAGAACATGTTCATCGGCGCCGAAGGCACGCTCGGCATCATCACCGCGGCGGTGCTGAAGCTGGTACCGCGGCCGCGTTCGATCGAGACGGCTTACGCCGGCGTGCCGTCGCCGCAGGCCGCGGTCGATCTCCTCGGCATCGCTTCGAGCCGGCTGTCCGGCGGCGTCACTTCATTCGAGATGATGGTGCGCGAGGGCATCGAAGCGGTGATCAAGTTCGATTCCAAGAGCCGCGATCCGCTGGCAAGCCCGCATCCATGGTACGTGCTGATCGAGGTGTCGTCGCAGCAACGCACCGGTCTGCGCGAGGCGCTGGAGGAAATCCTCGCCGAAGGCCACGAGAAAGGCCTGGTTCTCGACGCGACGTTTGCCGAGAGCCTGGAACAGGCCAAGGCGTTCTGGCGCATCCGCGAATTGTTCGGCGAAGTGCAGCGCCACATCGGCGCGTCGATCAAGCACGACATATCAGTTCCGATTGCCAAAATCCCGCAGTTCATCGCCGAAGCGGACGCAGCGGTGATGAAATTCATCCCGGGCAGCCACACGCTGCCCTTTGGTCACGTCGGCGACGGCAACATCCACTACAACGTGATGCAGCCCGAAGGCATGGCAAAGCAGGACTTCCTGAACCGCTGGGACGAGGTCAACGCCGTGGTGTTCGGCGT
>JANMSZ010000247.1:0-3162 GCA_031389925.1 Hyphomicrobiales bacterium
CGATCTGCAGCGCGAGATCGAGGAGGCGGGACTGGATCCCCGCGCGTACGTGACTACCCCGCGATGGATTGGTTCAGTTCGATTCCTTGCTCGCGAACTGCGCGGGCTTGGCCTGCAGGTCGGCTATCACCCGCTGGAGTCAAATCCGTATCATGGCGAAGTTTGGGGCGCATTTAACAAGGTACAGCAAGACGGGCTCCGTAACGCGTGCCAGTGGTTTGTCGAGATCCCAGCAGTTGCGATCCGATAACTCGATAGACCTGTCCTCAGGGCACTCGCCGGTTGGTTGCCTGCACTTGCGAGGCGGTTGACCCGCAACACTAATCTGTGGCTCCAGTCCGAGTGACCGCAAATGGCAGACACGCTGCGCGCGTTCTTCACATTCAAGTCTCCAGCCGGACCCGAAGTCGCCATGCGCCGAGCGCCCGAGCGGATGGACAGGTGTCACACCGTGGGTGACACCTGAGACAACGTGCACCCCGCGCCGAAGGCCGGCGATTGGCTTGAAGATCGAGGCCGTGCGGTCGACGTCGAGGCCACGGCAGTCCTTTGGGCCGAAAACACGGCTCTGGCCTGATCGCAAACCCTAGGTTCGGCACGTTCGAAGCGCGCCCGGCACGGCCCATGCATTGCAGCGCCGATGACCACCATCGGCCTGATCGCCAACCCGGTCTCGGCACGCGACATTCGTCGCATCGTCGCCAACGCCAGCAACCTGCAGATCGCCGACCGCGTCAATATCGTGCTGCGCGTGCTGACGGCAGCGCACAGCCTGGGCGTCGAACGGGTCTTGGTGATGCCTGACAACGGCGGCATCCGCGCGCTGCTGGTGCGTCACCTGGCGCGCGGACACAGCCACCATCAAACCTGGCCGGTGGTCGAGTTCCTCGACATGGCGCCGACCTCGACCGTCGACGATACCTTCGAGGCCACGCGTCTGCTGCGCGCGGCAGGCGTTGCCGCGATCGTCGTGCTGGGCGGCGACGGCACGCACCGGGCTGTCGTGCGCGAGTGCCGCGATGTCCCCATCGCTGGCATCTCTACCGGCACCAACAACGCCTTCCCCGAGATGCGCGAATCGACCCTCACCGGCATGGCCGTGGCCCTCTACGCCACCGCTCGGCTGAGCCCGGCGCAGGCGCTCAACGCCAACAAGCTGCTCGAGGTCAGCATCAACGACGGCGCGCAGCGCGACATCGCGCTGGTCGACGCGGTGATCTCCACCGATCGGTATGTCGGCGCGCGTGCACTGTGGAAACCCGAGGCCCTGAGCGCGGTGGTCCTGGCCTTTGCCGACCCGCAGGCGATCGGCCTGTCGGCCATCGGCGGCCTGCTGCATCCGGTGGGCCGGCGCGATGCCGGCGGCCTGCTGGTGCAACTGGCCGACGCGCAGCATCCGGCCACGCTGCGGCTGCTGGCGCCTATCGCACCGGGCATGCTGCGCGCGGTACCGATCGCGCATTGGCAGCCGATGCCGGCGGACCAGCCCTTCACGGTCGCCGGCCAGGGCGGCGTGGTCGCGCTTGACGGCGAACGCGAGCTGGCCTTCGACGCCGGCGACCGCGTGCAGATCACGCTGCGCGAAAACGCTTTCCCGACGCTGGACGTGGCCCGTTGCCTGCAGATCGCGGCAGCCGAGGGCCTGCTCCGCCTTCCCTTGACCCACTGACCGACCCCAAGGAGACAAGCACCATGGCTGGTAACCCTTTCCCGCTCGACAAGCCCGCGCTGCTCGAGGCTTACCGCAAGATGCGCACGATCCGCGAATTCGAGGAGCGGCTGCACGTCGATTTCGGCCGCGGCGACATCCCCGGCTTCGTGCACCTGTACGCCGGCGAGGAGGCCTCGGGCGTCGGCATCATCGGCCAGCTCGGTGACGGCGACCGCATCGCCAGCACGCATCGCGGCCACGGCCACTGCATCGCCAAGGGCGTCGACCCGGTGGCGATGATGAAGGAGATCTACGGCAGGCGGGGCGGCTCCTGCGAGGGCAAGGGCGGCTCGATGCACATCGCCGACGTGTCCAAGGGCATGATGGGCGCCAACGGCATCCTCGGTGCCGGTGCGCCGCTGGCCTGCGGCGCCGCACTCGCGGCGAAGTACCGCAAAAAGGGCGAGGTGGCGATCAGCTTCGTCGGCGACGGTGCCTCCAACCAGGGCACCTTCCTCGAAAGCCTGAACCTGGCCGCGGTGTGGAACCTGCCGGCGATCTTCGTCGTCGAGAACAACGGCTATGCCGAATCGACCTCGCGCGACTATGCCGTCGCCGTCGATAGCTATGTCGACCGCGCCGCGGGCTTCGGCCTGCCCGGCGTCACCGTCGACGGTCTCGATTTCTTTGCCGTCTACGAGGCGGCGGGCGAGATCATCAGAAGGGCCCGCGAGGGGGGCGGTCCGGCACTGCTCGAATGCAAGATGGTCCGCATGTTCGGCCATTTCGAGGGCGACCAGCAGACTTACCGCGCCAAGGGCGAGGTCGAGGACATCCGCGCCAACAAGGACTGCATCAAGATGTTCTCGGACCGTATCGTCGAGGCCGGCGTTATAAGTCGATCCGAACTCGCCGCCATCGATCGCGAGATTGTGGCGCTCATCGCGGAGGCGCTGGTCTTTGCCAAGTCGTCGTCGCTGCCGACGGCGGCCGATCTCATCACCGATGTTTATGTCAGCTATTGATCGCGAGGGGACACAATACCATGGCACGTAAAATCAGCATCCGTCAGGCGATCAACGAAGCGCTCGACCAGGAAATGACCCGTGATCCGACCGTGATCGTGATGGGCGAAGACATTGTGGGCGGGTCGGGCGCCCAGGGCGAGGAAGATGCCTGGGGCGGCTCGATGGGCGTCACCAAGGGGCTGCACGCCAAGCATAGAGGGCGCCTGCTCGATACGCCCTTGTCGGAATCGGCCTATATCGGGGCCGCGGTGGGTGCTGCCGCCTGCGGCATGCGCCCGGTGGCGGAACTCATGTTCCTCGATTTCATGGGCGTCTGCTTCGACCAGATTTTCAACCAAGCGGCCAAATTCAAATACATGTTCGGCGGCAAGGCGGAGACGCCGGTCGTCATCCGCGCCATGGTGGGGGCGGGGTTCCGCGCCGCGGCCCAGCATTCGCAGATGCTGACGCCGCTGTTCACCCACATCCCGGGCCTCAAGGTTG
>JANMSZ010000249.1:0-1685 GCA_031389925.1 Hyphomicrobiales bacterium
GCCAAGAAGAACGCACCCTGCATCATCTTCATCGACGAAATCGACGCGGTCGGCCGTCATCGCGGCGCCGGTCTCGGCGGCGGCAATGACGAGCGCGAGCAGACGCTCAACCAGTTGCTGGTCGAGATGGACGGCTTCGAAGCCAACGAAGGCATCATCCTGATCGCCGCCACCAACCGGCCCGACGTGCTCGATCCGGCGCTGCTGCGACCGGGCCGTTTCGACCGCCAAGTTGTTGTTCCCAATCCCGATGTCGTCGGCCGCGAGAATATCCTCAAGGTCCACGTCAAGAAGGTGCCGCTGGCGCCCGACGTGAACCTCAAGACCACCGCGCGCGGCACGCCCGGCTTCTCCGGCGCCGACCTCGCCAATCTGGTCAACGAAGCCGCTCTGATGGCCGCGCGCCGCAACAAGCGCATGGTCACGCAGGCCGAGTTCGAAGACGCCAAAGACAAAGTGATGATGGGCGCCGAGCGCAAATCGTTGGTGATGACCGACGAAGAGAAGATGCTCACCGCCTATCACGAGGGTGGCCACGCGCTGGTCGCGATCAACGTCAAGGCCACCGATCCGGTGCACAAGGCCACCATCATTCCGCGCGGCCGTGCGCTCGGCATGGTCATGCAGTTGCCCGAGCGCGACAAACTGTCGATGTCGCTTGAGCAGATGACGTCGCGTCTCGCCATCATCATGGCCGGCCGCGTCGCCGAAGAACTGGTGTTCGGCCGCGAGAAGGTGACGTCGGGTGCGGCGTCGGACATCGAGCAGGGCACTAAGCTCGCCCGCCTGATGGTGACGCGCTGGGGCCTGTCGGATGCGCTCGGCCCGGTCGCCTATGGCGACAATGGCGACGAGGTGTTCCTCGGCTATCAGGTGTCGCGCCAGCAGAGCGTGTCCGAGGAAACCAACCGCAAGATTGATTCCGAGGTGCGCAAGCTGGTCGAAACCGGTCTCGCCGAAGCCAAGCAGATCCTCACCGAAAAGCGCGCGGACCTCGAGACTCTGGCCAAGGGCCTGCTCGAGTTCGAGACGCTGACCGGTGACGAGATCAAGGACCTGCTCGTGGGCAAGCGCCCGGTGCGCGAGTCGGTGATCGAGCCGACCACGCCGCGCGGCTCCGCCGTGCCGCCGGCCGGCAAGCAGCGCCCGCGGCCGGACGCGCCGACCGGCGACGTGGCCCCGCAGCCGCAGGGCTAAAGCCGCTCACATGAATTAAAAACGCCCGCCGCATGGCGGGCGTTTTGCTGTGTGGACTGTCATCGTCCTTACATCGAACTGCAACCATCGTGACAAGTGAAAGGCCGAGCGTCGCCGCCTATTCGATAGATATGGAGGCGACAATGCGAATTATTCTGGCCGTTGTAACGAGTGTGCTCACTGTCATTCCCGCCATCGCCGACCAGGCGCTGCCCGGCCGGCTTGCCGGGCATGCGATTGTGCCGGCGCTGACTTTCATCGAACCGCCGGCGGACGCGCCGGCCGACCTCGCGATTTCCGGCAAATTCACGAACGCCGACCGCAAGCGGATCGAGGACGTCGGCTCGGTCATGGGGGCGTCGTATATTTCCGCGCCCGGCGTGCCGCGCCCGACCGGCGTCAAGCTGCCGTTCAAGGGACAGCCGGTGCAGGGCTTCTCCGGCCTGAAGTCGGCCGGCGACGGCACCTTCTGGGTGCTTCAGGACAAC
>JANMSZ010000264.1:0-4805 GCA_031389925.1 Hyphomicrobiales bacterium
CCCAGGATTATCCGGCGCGCGCCATCACCATCATCGTGCCGCAGCCGCCCGGCGGCGGGACCGACATCATCTCGCGCATCGTCGGCGCACAGCTCTCGCAGCAGTTCAACCAGACCGTCGTGATCGAGAACCGCACCGGCGCCGGCACGGTGGTCGGCACCGTCGCCGCGGCCAACGCCGCGCCGGACGGCTACACGCTGCTGGCCGGCCTCAATGCCAACATGGCGGTCAATTCGAGCGTCTACGCCACGCTGGCCTACGATCCGATCCGCGACTTCGCCCCGGTCGGCATGATGGCGGAATTTCCGTTTGTCCTCGTCGTCAGCAAGGATTTCCCGGCGAAGTCGGTGAAAGAGCTGATCGAAATGGCCAAGGCGAAGCCCGGCGAGATCAACTTCGCGTCGGCCGGCAACGGCAGCGGGCAGCAACTGTCGATGGAACTGTTCAAGCTGATGACGGGCACGAGCCTGACGCACGTGCCCTATCGCGGCGCATCGCCGGCTTATGCGGATGTCATATCCGGCCGGACGCCGGTGTTCTTCGACAACCTGTCGAGCGCATTATCGCAGATCAAAGGCGGCACCGTTCGCGCGCTCGCGGTGACCGGCAAGGAACGCTCGCCGTCATTGCCTGACGTTCCAACGGTCGCGGAGGCCGGCGTTCCCGGCTTTCAAAATTATGTGTGGTTCGGACTGTGGGCGCCGAAGAAAACGCCACAAGCCATCATCGAAAAGCTGCACGCCGAGTTGAAAAAGGCGATCGCCAACCCGGAGATTCAGAAGCGCATCACCGCGGACGCCGGCGTGCCGATGACCACGCCGCTGGCCGGGATCGAGCCGATGGTGAAAGCCGAGATCGCCAAATGGGCCGACGTGGTCAAGCGCGCCAATATAAAAATCCAGTAGCGTCCCAGCCGGTCTAGCCGCGCGCCACGACGCTATCGCAAGTCTCGGCCGTTGCGCGTTGTCTCCGGCACCGACCCGGCGGATGGCTTGGCCGGCACCTCAGTCACGGTCGCCTGCGGCAAAGACTTGAACATCGCGTCGAAGTTGGCCTGAAACGCCGCGTCCTGGGCGTCGAGGCTGGCCTTGAGCGCGGCACGGGCCTCGTCGTCGGTGCCTTTGATACTAAATGTGGTCAAACGATCTCTCCTGAAAAACTCTCGACCGTACTACTGGCGACGTTTTAAAAACCCTGTGTCGAATTTGTTACAATTCGACGGAATTCGGCACGTTGCATCATCATCGCGCCTAAATTTGAGGCTCGCCGCGGAACTTCTATGATTAAAAATTTGCGACGGCTGTATTTCAAGCTGGCGTGCGATTCGCGAATCAGCCCTAATCGTTTGCACCAAGAACATCGGCGGGGGGTTCGACATCTCACATAGATGGAGAGCGCGCTTATGATTCATGAAACGTCGTCGCGTGGCCGCGTGATCGTTGTTGGTAATGAAAAAGGCGGATCGGGAAAATCCACCGTCGCCATTCATATCGCAGTCGCACTGATGAAGGCGGGCCAGAGCGTCGCCACCATCGATCTCGACTCGCGGCAACGAAGCTTCACGCACTACATCGAGAACAGACGCGCCTGGGCCGAGCGCGTCGGGCGCGACCTCGAAACGCCGAACCATTGTTGCATCGAGCAGAAGGTCGACTATCCGACCGCGGACGACGAAATCGCGGAATGCAACATTTTCACCGAGACCGTCGAAAATCTGGCGAATAATCACGCCTTTGTCGTCATCGATACGCCCGGCCACAATCGCTACATGATGCGGCTGGCGCATGCGATGGCCGACACCTTGATCACGCCGCTGAACGACAGTTTCGTCGACTTCGATGTCCTCGGCGCCGTCGATCCCGAAACCTTCGGCGTCACCGGCATCAGCCACTACGCGCGGATCGTCGAGGAGGCGCGCCGCCAACGGCAAGCGGATCGGCTGGAGACCGACTGGATCGTGTTGCGCAACCGCCTTTCGTCGCTCGGTTCCCGCAACAAGCGGTTTGTCGGCCGGGCGCTGGAGCAGCTTTCGCAAAAACTGAACTTCCGTTGCGTCGACGGGCTGGCCGAACGCGTGATCTTCCGCGAGTTCTATCCGCGCGGATTGACCGCCGTCGACGATCTCGATGAAGCGACGCTCGGCACGCGGCCGACGATGTCGCACCTCACGGCCCGGATGGAGATGGAAAACGTGCTGAGCGCCGTCAGTTCGCTTGATGCGGCGGCGAGCGGCGACACGTTTGGCCACAGCGCCGCGGCGTGAACTGAAAGAACTGTTTGCGCTGATCGGGGCCGGCTCGCCAGCCTACACAATGGCAATGAGTAAAAGGGCGGTCATCAGGGCCGCCCTTTTTTATCGCGGTACTCTGCTACGTAGTTTTACGGAGGGCATGACTTAAGGCTTCCTCAACGTACACGCGTGATATTCGCAAGTTGCGCGCGCATTCGCTGCGTTTGCCGCAATTTTGGCTGGGGCTCAATTTGACCGACGTACTCGCTGCAAACCGTCCATCGCCGGCGTCCCCGGCCGTTCCATCGGCAGCGCCCGCGTCCGGCACCGACAGTCCCGATTCAATCGTCCGCTCCTGGAGCGGTCCCAAGATCCGCGAGCTCGTTCGGTCGCCTGAATTGCGCGCCATGTACGAGCGGTGGATGACACAGATCGTAAACAAGCTGCCGCGGCTCAACGAGATTCTTGGCGGCGAACAGCAGACCGGACTTAACAACGCTATGTTGATGCTTCGCGTGCCGAACGATTTCATGTTCGTCCACCATGGCGCCGCCGCGGTCAAAATGATCGGAACCAATCTGACCGGGGTGCTGCTCTCGGAACGGAAAAATGCCATCGTCAGTGGCCTTCGGAAAGTCTACACGGACTGCGTCGACGTCGCGGAACCGTTCTATATCCGACGCATCGCCTCCCTGTCGTCCCATCAACATTTTCTTCTTGAGCAGTTAGCGCTGCCGATTGCCGCCGACGAACGCCGTGAGGTCGGGTTTGTCCTCGTCTACAGCGCGCCGCTGGACGACAAGAGCGAAGTGCTCAAGGAAATTTTCGAGCGCTCCCAGATCGGCATGATCGCCGCCTCATCAAGTCACGACGAATCCGGCAAGCTGCAGGACGGCCGAATTCTCATGATCAATGCGCGCGCTCGAACGATGCTCAAGCTTCCCGAAGCTATAGATCTAGTTCGCACCGTTCGCGATCTCGGGCCATGGTTCCGCGACGGCGCATTGTGGACGAAGATGGATGTCAAAACCGAAGGCGGACAGACGCATATCCACTATCGAGACCAGTCGTCCGGTACGAGCTACCGCGTGACCATCGAACCGACCGATCGGTTCGTTCTTTTCAGCATCATCGAAGTTCCAAAAATCCAATAACCGATATCGCCGATTGCAAGCACACTCGGCCGACATGCGGCCCCAACAAAAAAGGGCGGCCCCCAGGGCCGCCCTTTTCCATGTCGAGGGACGACGATCGCCGCCTAGGGGTTCTGCCCCGTGAGCAGCGGCGTGATGCGGCGCACCGCGACACGCCGGTTGGCCCGTTCGGCTTCGGTGGTCGGCACCTTCGGATACTGTTCGCCGTATCCTTGGGTGGAGAGATTTTCCGCCGGCACGTTGAACTGCTGCGTCAAAGCGACGGCAACCGATTCCGCACGGCGATCCGACAACGACAGATTGTCGACGTCCGGACCGATCGAGTCGGTATGACCTTCGATCAGGAAGACTTCGCTCGGGTTCGCCTGGATGGCACGATTGAGGCCATCGGCAATGGCGGCCAGCTTTTGCACCTGGTCCGGGCTCAACTCCCACGAGCCGGTGTCGAAGGTGACAGTATTGAGATCGATGCGGGGCATGCGGTCCCGCAACGGCGCCGTGTAGCGAATTTCGTCGAGCGAATAGCGGCGCTCGATTCGTTCGATCGGCGGCGCGATCAGGGTTGCATACAGGTCGTCGCGGCTCGCGCGCTCGTCTTCGACGATGTAGCGCTCGCGCGGGATGCGCACGACAGGCGGCGGCAGGTTGACGAAGAAGCCGCCATATCCGCCCCCGGCGACAAAGCCGGGACCGCGCGGGCGGTTATCGATGATGATGATTTCCCGGCCGTCCGGCAGGATGCGTGAGCGGCGCACCAGGAAGCCGTTGTCGTCGACGACGGTGACGATACGATCGCCGCTCGGCCTCACAATGACCGTGACGTTGTCGTTGCCGCGCCGTTCCATGCGCACGTCCCGCGCGCCGTAACGGAAGCGGTCGACCTCGCTGTGGCGAATGATGGTCTGACCGCCCTCGCGAATGATGGTGCGGTCGGGTT
The DNA here is from genome assembly GCA_031389925.1 of Hyphomicrobiales bacterium. Taxonomy (GTDB): domain Bacteria; phylum Pseudomonadota; class Alphaproteobacteria; order Rhizobiales; family Xanthobacteraceae; genus Pseudolabrys. The sequence goes on from JANMSZ010000264.1 coordinate 4,322, forward strand.
CGCGGATGATCGTGCGCCCGCCTTCGGTGGACTCACGGCGTTCGCCGCGAAGCTGGTCCATGCGGCGGAGCGGCTGCCCCTGCGCCGACTGCGGTGAGATGCCGGCGCCGGCCGCTGCGGGAGCGATCGGTTGCGCTTGTTGCGGCGTCGGTGCCGGCACGCCGGAACGTTGCAGGGGTGCCGACTGCATATTCGGCGCAACGCCAGCCGGCGGCGGCGGTGCCGCCCCGGCGGCGGGCGGCGGGGTTTGAGCAGCGGGCGGCGGCGCAGCCGGCGCGGTCTGCGCTGCAGGGGGTGCCGCTGGCGCGGCCGGAGCTGGTGCAGTCTGTAAGGCGGGCGATGTCGCCGGACGTGCGGGTGCGGCCGCCGGCGGAGTTTGCGCAGCCGGGGGCGCAGCGCCGGGAGTTTGCGCAGCAGGTGGAGGCGCGACCGGACGGCCGGAGACCGCTGGCGGCTGTCCCGGTGCGGACGGCGCGGCGGCCGG
>JANMSZ010000307.1:0-13428 GCA_031389925.1 Hyphomicrobiales bacterium
GTCGGTCGACCAGAAGTCGGTGCCGTTCTTCAAGACCGGCAAGGAAATGCGCGAGCGCCTGAACAAGCCCGACGGCGCCACGCCCGAAGCCTGAGGCTTCGCCTCGCTATCGTTGCGCTCGCTCGTCCGGGACACTAGGTACCCGTATGTTCCGTAAAATCGTCACAGCGATCATCGTCGTCCCGCTGGCCGCGGTGATCATCGCCTTCGCGGTCGCCAACCGCCAGATCGTGACGGTGTCGTTCGATCCGTTCACCTCCGTGAATCCGGCCTATGCGGCGACCTTGCCGCTGTTCGCGGTGGTACTGCTGGTGCTGATCATCGGCGTGGTGGTGGGCGGCGTCGCGGCCTGGCTGCGCCAGAGCAAATGGCGGCGCACCGCACGCCAGCTCGATGGCGAGGTCCACACCTTGCGCGCCGAACTGGACGCCATCCGCCGGCGCTTTGCCGTCAGCGAGCCGTCGGCCCCGCCTCCGGCAACGACCTACTTCGATCCCACGGCCCGGCCCGTTATCCCGCCGCCGGTGCCGTGACCGGGACAAGCGCCCCGCCGGTATCGCTTTGCGGGCGTGGAATAAGGCGGTAGAACCCGCTTTATCATGGCTCTATTGATCAAAATCTGCGGCCTGAAGACGCCGGAATCCCTTGAAGTCGCCCTGGAATCCGGCGCCGACATGGTCGGCTTCGTGTTCTTTGGCCCAAGCCCGCGCAATGTCAGCCCGCTGGCCGCCCAGGCGCTCGAAACCCAGGTCCGCGGCCGCGCCCTCAAGGTGGCGTTGACCGTGAACGCCACCGACGACCTGTTGCACGACATCGTCGATTCCTTGAAGCCCGACATGCTGCAATTGCACGGTACCGAGACGATCGAACGGGTGGCGGTGGTGCGGTCGCGTTTTGGGCTGCCGGTCATGAAGGCGCTGCCGATCGCGACGCGCGCCGACCTGTCGCCGATCCGGCTTTACGCCAAGGTCGCCGACCGCCTGATCTTCGACGCCCGCGCGCCGCAGGACGCCACGCGCCCCGGCGGGCTCGGCAAGCCGTTCGACTGGACGCTGCTGCAAGGCATCAACCCCGGCGTTCCGTTCATGCTGTCGGGGGGGCTGGACGCCAGCAATGTCGCGGAGGCGATCGCCATCACCGGCGCGCCCGGCGTCGACGTGTCGTCGGGCGTCGAGCGGGCGCCGGGCGAAAAAGACCCGGAGAAGATCCGCACCTTCATCCGCACCGCGCGCGCCACCGACACGTTGCAGCTCGACGTATCGAAGATTGTGAGCGGCACATGACCGCGCAGCCCAATTCATTCCGCACCGGCCCGGACGAGCGCGGCCACTTCGGCATCTATGGCGGCCGCTTCGTCGCCGAGACGTTGATGCCGAACATTCTCGAACTGGAAGCGGCCTACACCGCCGCCAAGGCCGATCCGAAATACCAGCAGGAGATGGACGGCCATCTGACGACCTATGTCGGCCGGCCGTCGCCGCTATATTTCGCCGAGCGCCTCACCCAGTATTGCGGCGGCGCGAAAATCTATTTCAAGCGCGAGGAGCTCAACCACACCGGCGCGCACAAAGTGAACAACGTGCTTGGCCAGATCATGCTGGCGCTGCGCATGGGCAAGAAGCGCATCATCGCCGAAACCGGCGCCGGCATGCACGGCGTCGCCACCGCGACGCTGTGCGCCAAGTTCGGGCTGCCCTGCATCGTCTACATGGGTGCGGTCGACGTCGAACGGCAGCAGCCGAACGTCCTGAGAATGAAGATCCTCGGCGCCGAGGTTAGGGCCGTGGAATCGGGTTCTAAGACCCTTAAAGATGCGATGAATGAAGCCTTGCGCGACTGGGTCACGAATGTCGCCGACACTTTTTATTGTATCGGCACCGTCGCCGGCCCGCATCCTTATCCCGCCATGGTGCGCGATTTTCAATGCATCATCGGCCGCGAAACGCGCGAGCAGATGATGGCCGCCGAAGGCCGCCTGCCGGACTCATTGATCGCCTGCATCGGCGGCGGCTCCAATGCCATGGGCCTGTTTCACCCTTTCCTGGATGATCGCAGCGTCGAAATCTACGGCGTCGAGGCCGCCGGTCATGGCGTCACCACGGGCCTGCACGCGGCGTCGATCGCCGGCGGACGGCCGGGCGTGCTGCACGGCAATCGCACTTATCTTTTGATGGATGCCGACGGACAAATCGCCGAGGCGCATTCGATCTCCGCCGGACTCGATTATCCCGGCATCGGTCCCGAGCATGCGTGGCTCAACGATTTGGGCCGCGTGCAATTCCTTTCGGCGACCGACGATGAAGCGGTGGCGGCGTTCCAGTTGTGCAGCAGGCTCGAGGGTATCATCCCGGCGCTCGAGCCGGCGCATGCGCTGGCGCGTGTTATCGACCTCGCACCACAAAAGCCGAAGGATCACCTGATGGTGGTCAATCTTTCCGGCCGCGGCGACAAGGACCTCGCCAGCGTGCAGGCGTTTCTCGAAAGCAAGCAGAGATGACCACGCGCATCGATCGCCGCTTCGCCGCGCTGAAGGCCGAAGGCCGCGCCGCGCTGGTGACTTTCATCATGACCGGCGATCCGGACTACGACACCTCGCTCGCCATCGTGAAGGCGCTGCCGGAAGCCGGCGCCGACGTCATCGAACTCGGCATGCCGTTCACCGATCCGATGGCGGACGGCCCGGCAATCCAGGCCGCGGGCCTGCGCGCGCTCGCAGGCGGCCAGACTTTGATCAAGACGCTCAAGCTGGTGCGCGACTTTCGCGCCGGCAACGACGCGACCCCCCTTGTTTTGATGGGCTACTACAATCCGATCTACATCTACGGCGTTGACCGCTTTCTCGTCGACGCAAAAGCCGCCGGCGTCGATGGCTTGATCGTGGTCGATCTGCCGCCGGAGGAAGACGACGAGCTATGCCTGCCGGCGCTCAAGGCGGGGTTGAACTTCATCCGCCTCGCGACGCCGACGACCGACGACAAGCGTCTGCCGGCCGTGTTGAACAACACCTCGGGCTTCGTCTATTACGTCTCGATCACGGGAATTACCGGTTCGGCCGCGCCCGATGCCGGCAAGGTCTCGGCGGCGGTGGTGCGCATCAAACGCCACACCAAACTGCCGGTCGCGGTCGGCTTCGGCGTGCGTTTGGCCGAACAGGCCCGCGCCATTGCCGAGAATGCTGACGGCGTCGTCGTCGGCTCGGCGCTGGTCGATGCCCTGCGCGGCAGCCTCGATAAGGCCGGCAAAGCAGGGCCTGCGACGGTCAAAGCGGTCACCGACCTGGTGTCGCAGCTCGCCGAGGGCGTCCGCGCCGCCAAGCGGGTTGCGGCCGAGTAACCATTTCCTACCGACAGTGGTTATAATGCCGCCACAACGGGCTTATATGGAATCACCATGAACTGGATCTCCAACGTCGTCCGCCCGAAAATTCGCAGCTTCCTGCGCCGCGAAACGCCGGAAAATCTCTGGATCAAGTGTCCCGAGACCGGCCAGCTCGTGTTCTACAAGGACGTCGAGCAGAACCAGTTCGTCATCCCGAGTTCCAATTATCATATGCGGGTCAGCGCCAATGCGCGGCTCAAGCACATGTTCGACGACGGCACGTTCGAAGACATCGCCGTGCCGGAAGTGCAGATCGACCCGCTGAAGTTTCGCGACGAGCGCCGCTACGCCGATCGCCTGAAGGACGCGCGCACCAAGACCGGCATGCAGGACGCCGTGAAACTTGGTATCGGCCGCCTCGAAGGTCTGATGGTGACGATCGCCGTGCAGGATTTCGATTTCATGGGCGGCTCGCTCGGCATGGCGGCCGGCGAAGCGGTGATCGCCGGACTTGAGATGGCGGTGCGGCGCTCGACGCCCTTCATCATGTTCGCGGCCTCGGGCGGCGCGCGCATGCAGGAAGGCATTCTGTCGTTGATGCAATTGCCGCGCACCACGGTCGCCGTGCAGATGCTGCGCGAAGCCGGCAAGCCTTACATCGTCGTACTGACCAATCCGACCACCGGCGGCGTCACCGCGTCCTACGCGATGCTCGGCGACGTGCAGATCGCGGAGCCTGGCGCGCTGATCGGTTTCGCCGGTCCGCGCGTGATCGAGCAGACCATCCGCGAAAAACTACCGGAAGGTTTCCAGCGCGCCGAATATCTTACCGAGCACGGCATGGTCGACATGGTGGTGCACCGGCACAAGCTGCGCTCCACCATCGCCGAATTGTGTCGGCTGCTGACCAAGGCGCCGGCGCCCGGCGCGCAAGAGCACTTGCCGGTTCCGGCGCACGCGTGAGCACGTGCCTGCGATTGCGGGCATAATGATCAGATGACTCCCATCGACTCCATCGTCGCGCGGCTGAACGCGCTGCATCCCAAGCGCATCGATCTGTCGCTCGATCGCGTGCAGCGGCTGCTCGCGGCGCTGGATCATCCCGAGCGCAAGCTGCCGCCGGTGATCCACCTTGCCGGCACCAACGGCAAGGGTTCGACGCTCGCCTTCCTGCGCGCGATCCTCGAGGCCGCCGGTCTGCGCGTGCATACCTACACTTCGCCGCATCTGGTGCGGTTCAACGAACGTTTTCGGCTGGGCGATACCGGTGAGTTGGTGTCCGATGCCGAACTTACCGCCGCGCTGGAAGAATGCGAGCGCGCCAATGGGGGCGAACCGATCACCGTATTCGAGATCACTACGGCAGCCGGCATGCTGCTGTTCGCGCGCCATCCGGCCGACGTGCTGCTGCTCGAAGTCGGGCTGGGCGGGCGGCTCGACGCCACCAACGTCGTGGACAATCCGATCGCCACCATCGTGACGCCGATCTCGATCGACCACACCGATTTTCTCGGCGACACGCTGGAGAAAATCGCCGCCGAAAAGGCCGGCATTTTCAAACCCAATGTGCCGGCGATCATCGCCGCGCAGAGCCGCGACGTGCTTAGCGTTCTGGAGCGCCAGGCGGCGCGGTTGAAGGCGCCCATCAAGATCGCCGGCGAGAACTGGACCGCAACCGAAGAACGCGGCCGGTTGGTCTATCAAGACGACAACGGCTTGCTCGATCTGCCGGCGCCGAAGCTCCACGGCCGCCATCAATTCGAAAACGCCGGCCTCGCCATCGCGGCGTTGCGCGCCGTTCCGCAGTTCAAGATTTCGCCGACGGCGTTCGAGGCCGGCATGGTCAAGGCCGACTGGCCGGCGCGACTGCAGCGCCTGAGCGCGGGTCGGCTGGTCAATTTAATTCCGGCGGGCAGCGAACTGTGGCTCGACGGCGGCCACAATCCCGATGGCGGCCGCGCCATCGCCGCGGCGCTCGCCGATCTCGAAGAGCGCGTGTCGCGCCCGCTGGTGCTGATCGTCGGCATGCTGGCGACCAAGGACTGCGAAGGCTTCTTGGGCAATTTCACCGGGCTGGCGCGCCGCGTCATCGCGGTGCCCGTGCCGGGGGTCGAGAAGGCCATGACCGCGCCGGCGCTGGCCGATGTTGCCCGCAAACTCGATTTGTCCGCCACCAGCCGCGACACGCTCGAAGAGGCGCTCGACGCCGTGCGCAAGCTCGACCTCGATCCGCCGCCGCGTATTCTGATCACTGGCTCGCTGTATCTCGCCGGCGAGGTGCTGCGCGAGAACGGGACGCTGCCGGTATAATAAAAAAATGGCCGGGACGAAGCCCGGCCATCGTAACTCGAAAATCCAGCGGGCCGATCAGGCGGCGCCGCTGATCCACTGATGCAGCTTCTGCTTCGGCGCGGCGCCGACCTGGCGCGAGGAAATCTCGCCATTCTTGAACATCAGCAACGTCGGGATCGACATGATGCCGTATTTGGCCGCGGTATTCGGGTTCTCGTCGACGTTGAGCTTGACGATCTTGACCTTGTCGCCGACCTGACCGGAAATCTCGTCCAGCGCCGGCGCGATCATGCGGCACGGACCGCACCATTCGGCCCAGAAATCGACGACAACCGGCTCGGCCGACTTGAGAACATCAGCTTCGAAGCTGGCATCCGTTGTTTTGCCGACGGCCATGGCACTGTCCTCGTGTGCGGGCGGGATTTGCGCCCAGAATTGCGGGAGAGAATTGCGAGGCGGTGAACCTATGAACGCCGCCCGACAGCGTCAAGACGCAGTCACGCGGGGGTGATGGCCTGCAAGGCGGCATCCAGCACCTCCGCGGAAAGCTCCATGAGATCAGTGACTTCCGTCCAGACGAGCGCGGCGCGAATGGTTTTGTCCGGGTATAATTTTTCAAGCACGGCGCGGTACAAAGCGAGCTGGCGGACATAACTTGGCGGCACGTCCTCGATTCGCCGCGGCGCCGGCCGGTTCGTCTTGAAATCCACAATCAGGACAGAGCTTTGGGTGACGGCCAGGCGGTCGATTTGGCCGGAAACGCGCACTGTCTTGCCGCCCAAATCGAGCCGTCCGACGATCGGCACTTCGGCCCTGCTGGCGGGCCCGTAACACTCGTAGAAGCGCGGATCCTCGAGGATGAGCATCACTTGCTCGGCCAGCCGAGCGCGCTCCTCGGCGGCCAAATCGGCGCCCCGGCGCGCCAAGTAGTCCGCGGCCGTCCGGCGGCGTCGTTCGGCGGGGATATCCGGCAGCGACTGCATCAGCCGATGCACCAGCGAGCCGCGCAGCAGAGCGGTGACCGAACCGGCGGGCGTGATGGGCCGCGCGGCGTCGTCATCCTCGACGCTCGACGGCGTGATGGTGCGCAAGGCGATGCCGTCGGGCTTCGCGTTCGCCGTCAGCCAGGACGGCAACGCGATCTTGGGCACGTCGCGCTTTTCCGGCGGCACTTCGATTTTTTCCGGTGCCGGTTCGCCCTTGCGATAGCGTAGCACCTCGCCATCGCCGTCGTCGGCCGGTTCGGCAACGCAATGCGGCGTCAGCGCGTTCTCGACGAGCTGATACCAGCAGCCGTCCGGAATCTTGTTCACGCCCTGTGTGCCGCAGATCACCAGCCGCTCGGCGGAGCGCGTCATCGCGACGTACAAAAGCCGGCGATATTCGTCGCGCGCCTCCTGCTGCGCCTTGCCGCGCGCCTCCGCCATGGCGCCGACGTCGTTGGCGCGCGCCGTGCCCCAAAACAAAGCGCCGTTCTCCATCTTGAGCAGCCGCGGGTCGCGCGGCCCGCCCGGCGGCGTGGTGGTGTCGGCGAGAATGACGGTGTTGGCTTCCAGGCCCTTGGCGCCATGTACGGTCATCACCCGCACTTCGTCGCGGTCCATTTCCATGTCGCGGCGCACTTCGGCGCGCGCGGCGCGCAGCCAGGCGACGAAACCCTGCAGCGACGGCGTCTGCCTAGTTTCATACTCCAGGGCCAAATTGAGAAATTCGTCGAGCGCGTCGTTGGCCTCCGGCCCGAGCCGCGCCAGGATTTTCTGACGGCCGCGCGCGGCGCCGAGCACATGGGCGAAAAAGCCGAACGGCGTCAGCCTGCGCGCCGCGTTGCTCAGCTCATCGAGCGTGCTGTTCGTGGCGGACAAAATCAGATCGTCACGGGCTTTGGCGCGCAGGCTGTCGCGCAACGACCCTTTGCGATCATAGGCGAGATCGAATAGTTGTTCCTCGTTCAAGCCGAACAGCGGGCTCTTCAGCGCGCAGGCGAGCGCAAGACTGTCGTCCGGCAGCAACAGCGCGTCCGCCAGCGCCATCAGATCCATCACCGTGATATGCTCGGTCAGCACCAAGCGGTCGGCGCCGGCGACGGGAATCTCGGCGGTCTTGAGCGCGCGGATGATGGCCTCGAATAGCGGCCCGCGCTGGCGCACCAGCACCAGCACGTCGCCCGCCTTGAGCCCGCGCGCCATCCAGCGTTTCACCTGCGCGGCGATCTTGCGCGCCAGCAGCACGCGCGGGCTCACTTCGCTTTCGGTGTCGAACGGCGCGTCCCAGCCTTCCATCTCCTTGCGTCCGTCCGGCTTGATCAGCGGCCACAGTTCGACCAGGCCGGGCGCGGCGTCGGGCAGCGACTCGTGCTTGGGGATGCCGACGATGTCCGTCGTGACGCTGGAAAAGATGGCGCTGGTGCTGAACACCTGATCGACCGAATCCAGCACGCTCGGCCCCGACCGGAACGAAGTCCGGAATTTCAAATCGCGCCAGCCCTGTTCGGGCGTGTCGAACTGGCGGGCGAAAGCCCGCCGCATCTCGTCGAACTCCTTCGGCGCCGCGCCCTGGAACGAGAAGATCGACTGCTTCTCGTCGCCGACCGCGAACACCGTGCGCTTCACATTGGGCCGCGCGCCGCCGGGCAGGAATTCCGAGACGATGGTGCGCACGATGCTCCATTGCTTCGGGCTGGTGTCCTGCGCTTCGTCGATCAACACGTGATCGATGCCGAGGTCGAGCTTGTACAGCACCCAGGCGGCGGACGAGCGGCTGAACAGGTCAATGGTCTTGTCGATCAGGTCATCATAGTCGAGCAGCGCGCGGTGTTCCTTTTCGCGCGCGTAGCGCGTGATCACTTCGGCGGCGATGGTGACAAGCGCGCTGGTGCGGTCGCGCGCGGCAATCGCGCGTTCGCGCGCGAGCAATTGGCAGACGCGAGCCTGTTCCGCCATCAGGCGATTGAGCCACTCCGGATGATTCTTGGCGAGCGCGCCGGTGACGACATTCTTGCGCGGTTCCAGCGCCGCCGTGCAAAACACCTTGAGATAGCTGTCGATGCGGCCGCGGCCGACGGCGCTGCGCGCGGTCTGCAGGGCGGCAATGTGCTTCTTGTCGTTGGCCGAGCCGGACTCCAGAACTTCGATCAGCGCCGGCCATTCCGCGGCCGGGATCAGCGAGTGCGAAAAGAATTCCGCTTCGACCGTCTCTTTGGTGTCGTGCGGGCCGAGGCCGAGCTTCGCCGACAATTCCGCAACGGCCGCCTCGACGCTGCCGGCGCGCTCGATCCAGGCGTCGATGGCGTCGCGTTCGAAAATGGCGTCGTTGATGACGTCCTTGAAGGTCTGGTCGGCGGCGACCACGATCGCCGTCGACAGCGCCTTGCCGAGTGCGCTCTCGGGGGCGGTGGAGGCTTCCAGCAGAACTTCGAGAACGAGATGGTCGAGGGTCTGCGTCGTGGTGGCGTCGTCGAGCACGGTAAAGCGCGCCGCGACATTGGCCTCGAACGGAAACTGGTGCAGCAACCGGGTGCAGAAAGCGTGGATGGTCTGCACCTTCAGCCCGCCCGGTGTTTCGAGCGCCGAGGCGAACAGCCGCCGCGCCTGGATGCGCTGCGCGGCCGTCGCGGGCTTGCCGGTCGAGAGCCGGATCTTCTCGTCGAGTGCGGCGTCGTCGAGCGTGGTCCAGTCCGCCAGCGTGCCGAACACGCGGTTCGCCATGTTGGCGGCGGCCGCCTTGGTGAAGGTGATGCAGAGGATCTTCGCCGGATCGACGCCGCGCAGCAGCAGGTTGATGACGCGCTGTGCCAGCACGTGCGTTTTGCCGGAACCGGCATTGGCCGAGACGAAAGCCGACACGTCCGGGTCGGCGGCGTCGATCTGCACGCGGCTGACGTCGGCGGGGATGGTGCGGGGGGCGTTCACGACGGGACCTCGTCGTCTTCGCCGCCGAGCGACCATTCCTTGACGCGGGCGAGGTGGTCGTAGTCGCCGTAATGATTGGTCCACATCGGATGGACCAGCGACAGATAGGGCGTGTCGGCGTTCTCGAAATCCGCCGCCAGTTTTTTCAGGCGCTCCAGCGCGTGATCGGCCTGCGTGTCGGGCGTGCCGTCCTTGAAGTCGATGGAAAGATGTTTGCCGGGAGGTTCGCCGCCTTTGAGCGTGACGTAAGCGAGCTCGGACACCGACCCAGGCGGAATGACGCCGAATTTTCCGCCGCGCAGGATCGCGGCTTCCAATGTCAGCTGCGGCGCCAATCCTGTGCGCACCTGTTTCTCGGTGCGCGCGGCGCCGGTCTTGTAATCGAGGATGGCGTAGCGCCCGTCGCCGCGCTGCTCGATGCGGTCGGCGACGGCCGACAGCGTGAACTCGCGCTTGCCGACCGGGAATTTCAGTTCGCCTTTGATCTCGGCGTGCAGCGTCTTGATGTCGATGCGCCGCTCGCTGTCCCATTGCACGAACCAGCGCGTGATGCGCTGGAAACGCGGCCACCAGAACGCGCGCGCTTCCTCGTAGTCATTGAGCGGCTCGAAACGTTTCTCGCCGAGTGCAAGCAATGCGTTGAGCGAATCCTTCGGCAATCCCGCAGCGAATTTGGCCGTGAAATCGCCGATGGCGCCGTGGATGACGGTGCCGCGGTCGCGCGCGCCGGGCGGCGTATCGACGGCGTCGAGCACGGGGAGGCGCAGAATATATTTGGCATAGATCGTGTAGGGATCGCGCAGCCAGTCTTCGATCGCGGTGACCGACAGACGCTGCGGCCGCGCCGCCAGCGGCGGCTTGGGCGCCGGGCGCTCGGCCGCCTTGACCTGCACCGGATGATCGAGCGCGCGGGCGTAGTCGAGATAGCGATGGCCGCGGGCGAGTACGTCGTCCCAGCGCGTCTTGCCGGCGAGCGCGCCGATGCGCTGCACGAAACGCGACGTCACCGTCGGTGCGCCGCCGACTTTGGCCGCGCGCGACAGGACGATTTCCGGCGCGCCCAGCGCCTGCGCGAAGTCGTGCGCCGACAGGCCGATGCGGCGTTCCGGCGGATCGAGGCCGAGGTCGCGGCGCATCGGGCGGCTGAGCCAGGGATCGCTGCGCGTTTCCGGCGGCCAGGTCGCCTCGTTGAGGCCGCCGAGCACGATGCGGTCGATCGACTGCAGGCGCGCTTCCAGTGGGCCGAAAATGCGCACGCGGACGTCGTGGATCTCGGGACGGCGCACCACGCGGTCGCCGATCGCGGTGTGGAACAATTCGGTGTAGTCGCGGATCGCCACGGCAAGGCCGGCGGCGGACGGGCTTGTCGCAAGCTCTTCGAAGGCACGGGCGAGAACGACGCCGTCATTGCCGGAAAAAGCGACGACTTCTCTTTTATCGTTGGTGCTGAGCGCGGCGATCACATCGCGGTGCTGAGCGGCGAGATGGGCGAGCGGTTTGTCGCGCTTGAGATTTTCCAGCGGCGCCAGCGCGGCAGCAAGGCGCGCAATCAACTCGGCGGCGACGTCGAACTCATCGTCGGCGATCAGCCAGCGCGGATCGCTGCGGTGCATCGAATCGCGGTTGGCGCGAAAGGTCGAGAGCGCGTGCTCGAGGCCGTTCGATCCGGCGCGCGGGCGCGGGCCGCGCAGCAGCGCGCATTCCAGCGTGGCGATGGCCTTGGCGTGGCCGCCAGCGGCGGTGCCGAGCCGCAGCAGCGGATGTTTCAGCAGCGCCAGCAGCGTCACCGGCTCGAGGCCTTTAAGCGCCGCTTCCGCGGCCAGCCGCGCGAAGACGCCGGCTGGCGTGTCGGCCAGCGCATCGCCGCCGGAATCGTCGACCGGCACCTTCCAGCGCTCCAGCGCGGCGACGACGCGGCGCGCCAGCGCGCGGTCCGGCGTGATCAATGCGGCGATCTTAGCCGGCGTTTCGACTGCCTCGCGCAGACAGACGGCGATGGCGAGCGCCTCTTCCTCGGCGTTGGCTGCTTCAATCATGCTGACCGATTGCAGCGCGTTGCCGGCGGCGGCGTCGAATGCCGCGGCGCTGCGCCGCGCCAGCCAATGCTCGGTGGTGGAGGCGGGCCGCAAAGCTTCGGATACCAGCATTTCGCGGCCATGCGGCGCGGGCACCTCTAGCGGCTGCACGTCATCGCGCGTGATGCCGATGCGCACCAGCAGCGCCTGCATGGCGAACTGGGCGTGACCGGCGGCAGGTAACTGGTCATGCGCGGTATCCTTGTCGTCGCCCGCGATCAGCGCCCACGACGCCTCGTCGAGGTCGGTGTCGAGGCCGGGCAGCACCACGGCGCCATGCGGCAACCTGGCGACGGTGGCGAGCAATTTGGCGGTGGCCGGCATCGAGCCGGTCGAGCCGGCGGCGATCACCGGCGCGGTGCTGTTGGCGAGGCGCTGCTGTTCGGCCTCGATGAGGAGGTCGCGGCGCGAGGCCGCTTCGATGGCGCCCAGCTCGGCAAGCCGCGCCGGCCAGAATTCGCGCGCGATCTTGAGAAAGCGCAGCGACAGCTGCCAGTAGATATCGAGATCGTCCGGCACCAGGCCGTCGAGTTCTTTCCAGTCGACTTGCCGCGTCGTCATGTCGTCGATCAGGCGGGCGAGGTCGTCGGCGAGACCCAGCGCCGACTGCGGCGTGTTGGCGATCAGCGCCGCGCCTTGCGCGCCGCGCACTTCCGGCGTGTTCGCCCATTTGAGAATGAGTTCGGCCAGCATCAGACGGCGTTCGAGCGGCTTGATGTCTTCGGGCAGCGCCAGCGCGGCTTCGGCCAGTTCGCCGGTGGCGGCCTGCGCGAACACGATCTCGTCTTCGTCGAGGTCGCCGATGGCGACGATGCGCGGCAGGATGGCGGCGTCGCCTTCCATGCGGTCGAGGAACATCTCACGGGCCAGCCGGCAGGCGCGCCGCGTCGGCAGATAGAGCGTGGCCTTGCTGAGTTCCAGCGGATCGTCCGAGGCTGGAAATCCGGGCACCAATTTGCCGGCGCGCAAGGCGTCGATCAGCGTGCGCAGAAACGGCGCCGAGGCGGGGATGTTGAAGACGTTGGCGGGCGCGGCCGGCATAGGGCCCGAATCTATACACGCTTTGGCGCAGCGCTACTGCGCCCGCTAACCAGTGCTTGCCTTGATCGCGGCTTCGGCGGCGCCGATGGCCTCGGGCGTGCCGACATGCATCCACAGGCCTTCCAGCCGCAGGCCGGAGAGGCGGCTAGTTTCGGCGGCGCGCATGAACAGCGTGGTCAGCGAGAATTTGCCTTCCGGCGCGCCTTTGAACAGCGCGGGCGAGAGGATCGCGGCGCCGGCATAGACGAAGGGCGCCACCTCGCGCTCGGGCCGCGCTTTCAGCCGGCCGTCGGACGCCATGTTGAAGTCGCCGCGGCCGTGATAGCCGATGCTGCCGGCGATCGGCGCCAGCAGCAGCAGCGCGTCCATCGTCGCCGGGTCGAAGGTCTCGGCGAGGCGCGTGAGATTAGGCTTTACGCTGTCGATCCAGATGGTGTCGGCGTTGAGATGGAAAAACGGCGCGCTCCCCAATTCTGGAAGGGCTTTGACCACGCCGCCGCCGGTATCGAGCAGCACGCCGCGCTCGTCCGAGATGACGATCTGCGGCCGCGTGCGCGCCGCAACATGCGCGATGATCTGCTCGGCAAAGTGATGCACGTTGACCACGGCGCGCTCGACGCCGGCGTCATCGAGCCGGTCGAGCACATGATCGAGCAGCGGTTTGCCCGCGACCTTCACCAAAGGCTTCGGCATCGTATCGGTGAGCGGCCGCATGCGCGTGCCGAGGCCTGCCGCCAGCACCATGGCGCGGCGCGGTGAATTCGTCGTCGTCATTTCAAAGCCTTCAAGGGCGG
>JANMSZ010000371.1:0-4121 GCA_031389925.1 Hyphomicrobiales bacterium
CATGGACGCCGACGGTCAGCATTCGCCCACACTGATCGAGACTTTGGTGTCGCGCTGGCTCGATGACGGTTACGACGTCGTCTACACCGCCAAGGCGCACCGCGAGAACGAGCCGTTTTTGCGCCGTCTCGGGGTGCACACCTTCTACTCGCTGCTGAACTGGCGCGCGCGCCACAAAATCCCCGAGGACGCCGGCGACTTCCGCCTGCTGTCGCCGCGCGCCGCGGCGGCCCTGCGCGCGATGCCGGAGCGCAACCGCTTCTTCAAGGGGCTGTCGAGCTGGATCGGCTTCAAGCAGTGCCGCGTTGACTACGAACCGGCCGAGCGCGAACACGGCGTGACGACCTGGAACGTCTGGACGCTGATCGGCCTGTCGATCGAGGGGCTGACGTCGTTTTCGGTGGCGCCGCTGCGCGTCGCCAGCATGCTCGGCTTGCTGCTGGCGGCGACCGCGCTGTTGTTCGGCGGCTGGATTTTGATCGAGACGATGTTGTTCGGCAAAGACGTGCCCGGCTATCCCTCGCTGGTGGTCAGCGTCATGGTGATCGGCGGCGTGCAATTGCTGATGATCGGCGTGCTCGGTGAATATATCGGCAAGCTGTTGTCCGAGATCAAAGGGCGGCCGGTGTACTTCGTCGCCGAACACATCACGAAGAACGCCGCCCAAGCCGACAAAGCCGTTACAGCCGACAAAACCGTCAAAACCGACAGCGCCGCGGCGGAGTAACGCCTTGCAACAGAACCGCCCTGTATCGCGCCACATCTGGCTGTGCGCGGACGACTACGGCATTTCACCGGCGGTGAATGCCGGCATCCGCGAATTGATCGCGGGCGGGCGCCTGAACGCGACGTCCGTCATGGTGGCGGCACCCTATCTCGGCGGCGACGAGGCGCAGGCGCTGGCGCGCCTCAATGCGAACGAGAAACGCGCCGCCATCGGCCTGCACGTCACGCTGACCGGGCCGTTCAAACCGATGAGCGCCGGCTTTGCGCCGAAGCGCGATGGCGCCTTTCTGCCGCTGCCGGAGATGATGCGCTCGGCGGTCACGCGGCAACTGCACGTCGACATGCTGGCGGCCGAGATCGCGACCCAGTTGCACGCCTTCGAGAAAATCTTCGGCCGCCCGCCCGACTTCGTCGACGGCCACCAGCACGTGCATCTGTTTCCCCAAATCCGCGACGCCTTCGTCAAAACCGTCGCCGAGATCGCGCCGACGGCCTGGGTGCGGCAATGCGGCCGGGCGAACTCTCTGCGACGGCTGCACGACCGCAAGGCGTTGGTGCTCGACATCCTCAGCATGGCATTTCGTCGCAGGGCCGACCGGCAGGGATTAATGACCAATCCAGCCTTTGCCGGCGCCTATAATTTCACGCCCAAGGCCAGATTCGCCAAGATTTTCCCGCGTTTCCTCACCGGACTGCCTGACGGCGGCTTGGTCATGTGTCATCCGGGTTTCGTCGATGCCGAGCTAAAAAGCCTGGATTCGCTGACCACGTTGCGCGAGCATGAATTCGCCTATTTCAATTCCGATGCTTTCCCCCAGGCGCTCGCCGAGCACGGCGTCGCGCTGGCGCAGCCCACTGGAAATGACGGCGGCGCTGCCTAGATGTTCTGAAGTGGTTTTGTCTGGGCGCATGATCCCGAAAAGTGGGAACCGGTTTTCGGGTAAGATCATGCGCAATCGGGAGGAGACAGTATGACACCGCAAGAACGCCAACTGGTCGACGAGTTGTTCGATAAACTTGCCCGGCTGGAAGGCACGCCGCGCGACCGCGACGCCGAGCGTACGATCGCCGATGGCCTCGCCCGCGCGCCGAACGCGGTCTACGCACTGGTGCAGACCGTGCTGGTGCAAGACGAAGCGCTCAAGCGCGCCGATGCCCGCATCCGCGAACTCAGCGGCGAGGACGAAGCGCCCCGCGAAGGCGGCGGCTTTCTCGACAGCATGCGCAATGCGCTAACTGGCGGTTCTCGCGGCTCGGTGCCGAGCGTGCGGCCTGGCACTTCGGGCGGTCCCGATCCGCGCTGGAACACCGGCAGCGCTTATGCGCAGGCGCCGGCACAGGCCGCACCCGCGCCGCAAGTCGGCAGCGGTAGCTCGTTCCTCGGCACCGCAGCGGCTTCAGCCGCCGGCGTCATCGGCGGCGCGCTCTTGATGAACTCGATCAGTTCCATGTTCGGAAATCGCGGCGGCGGCGGCCAAGCCTTTGCCGGTGAGCAGTCGAACGCCTCGTCGCCATGGAGCGACAGCGCATCCAACAGCGATCTGGCGAAGGATGCCGGGCTGAGCGATATCGGCAGCGGTGGTCGCGGCGGCAGCGACCGCAGCGCCGGTCTGTTCGATTCAGACGACAGCGACACGAATGTCGACGTCGCGGACGCTGGCGATTTCGGCGGTGACTTTGGCGGCGACGGCGGCGGCGACACCGCCTGATCGTCTCTAGAGGACGATCACCTTGGTGCCGATCTTCACGCGGCTGTAAAGGTCGATGACGTCGACGTTGCGCATCCGGATGCAGCCGGACGAGACGTTTTGACCGATGGTCCAGGGCTCGTTCGAGCCGTGGATACGGTAAAGCGTCGAGCCCAGATACATCGCGCGTGCGCCAAGCGGATTCTTGGGACCGCCCGCCATGAAGTGCGGCAAATGCGGCTGACGCTGCAGCATCTCCGGCGGCGGCACCCAATCCGGCCATTCTTTTTTCGCCGAAACCGTGTGCATGCCCGACCAGGTGAAGCCGGGCCGGCCAACGCCGATGCCGTAGCGCACGGCCTTGCCGCCCGGCTCAACCAGATACAGAAAATAGCGCGGCGTATCGATGACGATGGCGCCGGGCTCTTCCTTGCCGTGATAGTCGACGACTTGGCGTTCGAATTCCGGATCGACCGGGTAGCCCGGCTGCTCCAGCATCGGATCGATCTGCGGATTGGCGTTGGCGTAAACCTGCTGCACGCCCTGCCCGCCATTTTGATAGCCTTGCGGCGGCGCGATGTAGTGCTGCTGCGGCATCTGCTGGCGCCGCGGCTGATCGCCGAACAGAAATTCGATGAAGCCGCCACCGAAATTGCCGCGCACGTCCTGCGCCGGCACCATGATGACCATGGGCGGAGTCTGCGGCTGCATCTGTGCGAATGCCGGCGACGAAATCGCGCCGCCCGCGAGCAAGCCCACGACAAAGACTGAAAAGACCCAAACCCGCATGGGCGCGATTACAGGGCTAAATCGACACCGATCGGTAAACCAAGGCGCGGTGCGGCGAAATTGCGTCGCTTGCTTGCTTGCTTCGTCTGGTTACAGTTTATTTTTTGTGAAGCCGCGCGTCATGGTTAACGCCCTATTTCGCGATGTCGCAACCCACCGTTAATGGCCCGTGAGGTAGAAACGGAACTGGGGTAGCAAGGGGAAATGCAGTGCAGCGTAAAGTTTTCCGCGTCGAGCAAATGTTCGCGATCGGCCATGCCGGCGAGCACGCGCCACAGGCGCATGACGAGCTCAAAGCGCTGCACAAATTAGCGGAGCAGCGCGACAGCGCCACCGCCGAGACGGTGCAAGGTCTCACGCATGAGCTGACGCTGATCCGCGACACCATCGCGCGCAACAAACGCGAACTGGCCGCGATGATCGGCGAAGGCAAGGAGCGCCGCATGGCGCGCGCCGCCGACGAATTGCGCGCGTCGGTCGACAGCATGGATTACGCCACGCAGAAAATTTTAAAATCGGTCGAAGTCATCGACGACAGCGCCAAGGCGCTCGCCGGCGCGCAAAAGAACGACTACGAGATCGGTCTGACTCAGGAAATCCAGGACCAGGTCGTGACGATCTACGAAGCCTGCAATTTCCAGGATATTGCCGGCCAGCGCATCGGCAACGTGCTCGGCATGATGACGATGGTCGAAGATCAGGTCCTCGCCATGCTCGAGCGCTGCGAGGGCTTGCCGGGCGCGATCACGCTCCCGTCCCTGCCAGGCCCGACGCCGCACTGCTCAACGGCCCCAAGCTCGAGGGCGACTCTGGCCACGCCAGCCAGAGCGACATCGACGCGATGTTCGACTGATCACCGGTCCCACCCTCGGATCAAGTCCGAGGGCATGCTTTTCGGGATCATGCACTTGATGGTCT
>JANMSZ010000375.1:0-10347 GCA_031389925.1 Hyphomicrobiales bacterium
GCCAGCGCCAGCTTGTAGTCGGCCATGGCGAGATCGCGTTTGCCATCCTGCTCGCGCACGAGGCCCCGTTGGTAATAGGCCTGCGCATTCTTCGGATCGAGCTTGATGAGACGATCGAGGTCGTCGACAGCCTTGGCGTAGCTCTTCGTCTCGATCAGCAAGGCGGCGCGAGCGCGCAACACGCCGGCGTTTTCGGGCTGACGATTGAGAATGGCGCCGTAGTCCGCGATAGCCGCCGCGGTATCGCCTTTGCTCTGATTGAGCTGCGCGCGCGTCAGCATGGCGCCGAAATTGTCGGGTTGGCGCGTCAGGCCTTCGTTCAGGTCGGCCAGCGCCAGGTCGGTTTCGCCTTTCGCTTTGCGCAGCGCGGCGCGTTCGAAATACAGATCGGCCGGACGCGGATCGCGCTGGATCGCCTGGCTGAAATCGTTCAAGGCCTTGGCGTTCTCGCCCTTGGCTTTGTGGATCATGCCGCGCGTGCGGTATGGCGCGGGGCTGATCGAGCCGAGTTCGATGGCGCGATTGAAGTCCGCCAGCGCGCGTTCGTTGTCGCTTTTGGCCAGGTAAATCTGGCCGCGCTCGCCATAGGCCAGCGCATCATTACCTTCCTCGCCGATCGCCTTGTCGAGATCGGCCAGCGCGCGGCCGTAATCCTTCTTGCGCGCGTAAGCCGCGCCGCGCAGCGCCAGCGCCGATTTGCTCTCCTGGTTGAGTTTCAGCATGGCTTCGGCGTCGTTCACTGCGCCGTCGAAGTCCCCGTCATCGAGGCGGAAAGCACCGCGGACTTTCAAAAAGTTCGGGTCCCAGGCGAACTTCAGCGCCCGGCTGATATCGGTCATCGCGCGCTTGCGGTCGCCTTTGGCGGCCAAAACTTCGGCGCGCAATTTGTAAGTCGACGGCACGTTCTGATCGGCCATCACCGCGCGGTCGTACATGGCAATCGAGCGGTCGAAGTCGCCCTTCTTGCGCCAGATCGCCGCCTGCGCGGTCAGTGCGGGAATGTTCTTCGGATCGATCCGCGAGGCTTCCTGGTAGTCACTCAGCGCGCGATCCAGTTCGCCGGCGCCTTCGCGCGCCTCGCCGCGCAGCAGATAATTACTAAGGCTCGGATCGAGCCGCACGGCGCGATCAAAATCCGCGACGGCGCGGGCGTAGTCCTTCGCGCGCAGATAAATCTGGCCGCGGCCGCTGTACGGCGTCGGCCGGTCGGCGCCGAGATTGATCGCCTTCTGGTAATCGTCGAGCGCGCCGTCGGTGAAGCCGAGGTCCCGCCGCACGGTGGCGCGGTTCACGTAAGGCGAGGGCGAGTTCGGGTCGAGCCGGATGGTGGCGTCGTAGTCGGCGATGGCCTGGCCGTAATTGCCGCGCGCGAACCAGGCGTTGCCGCGGTTCTGATAGGCCGGGGCAAAGTCGGGCGCAAAGTTGACCGCGCGGTTGAGGTCGGCGATGGCGTGCGGAATGTCGCCGCGATCGAGGTATGCAAGGCCCCGCAGGCCGTAGGCGACGCCGAGCGGCTTGCCTTTGAGGCGGCCGGAGTCCAGCAGGCGCGCGCAGGCGGCGATGCGCTCGGTCACGAGGTCTATGGTTTGATTGGCACAGGTGCGTGCCGCCTCTGCGACCTGAGCCTGCGCCGCGAGCGGCCAGGCCGCGGACATGGCGAGCCCGGCGAGCCCGAAGGTCCGGATCAGCCACTTTGGCTGGACGCCACGCATACCGTACCTTACCCGTTAACCATGATTGAGCCTGAAAATACCCGGGATACCAATGACTTGTCCATTGATTTAGGTCCCGGTTACAGGTGTTAACTTTTCATTATGGTTAATATGGAACTCGGGGATCAGCCGCCGCGCTGGTCGGTCGGTTCGCTGGGCGCCGGCAGGCGGTCGGACAGTTCGGCCCCGGCATCGGGCGCCAAACGCCAGAAAATCACCGCCGAAAGCGCGGAAATGGCCGCCACGGCCAGAAAAGCGGGTGGGAAGTCCGCGGCCACGAGGATTCCGTCACCGCGGAACCGCAACGAAAGCTCGACCGCCATGGCGCCGATCGCCACGCCGGTCGAGATCGCCAGCTGCTGGGCGACGCTGACCAAGGCCGTGGCCCGGCTGACCCGGGCGTGATCGACCTCGGCATAGGCGATGGTGTTGATGCTGGTGAACTGCAGCGAGCGGAAGAAACCGCCGACGAACAGCAGTCCGAGCATGACGGTCAGCGGCGTGCTGGCGGTGAACCAGGCGCAGACCGCGAGGAAGGCCGCGCTGATCAGGCCGTTGTAGATGAGGATCGTGCGGAAGCCGAAACGCCGCAGGATCCGTACCGTCGCCCATTTCATGCCCATGGCGCCGAGCGCGGTGGCGAAGGTGATCGAGCCTGATTGAAACGGGGAAAAGCCGAAGCCGACCTGCAACATCAGCGGCAAAAGGAACGGCAGCGCGCCCAGCCCCAGGCGGAACACGAAGCCGCCGGTGACGCTGGCGAAAAAGGTCGGCAGCCGGAACAGCGTGAGATCGAGCGCCGGGTTGGGCGTGCGGCGGGCGTGCACCAGATAGGCGACGATGAAGCACATGCCGCCGATCACCAGCGCCGCCACGACGCTCAACGGCAGGAAGCTCAAGCCCAGCACCGACAAGCCGAAGGCGACCCCGGCAATGCCGAGGCCGGCCAAAGCCATGCCGACGGTGTCGAAGCGCTCTCGCGTCTCGGCGCGGATATCGTCGATGTAGCGGGTGGCCAGCACGATGCCGAGCAGGCCGATCGGCACGTTGATGAGGAAAATCCAGTGCCAGGACGCGTAAGTCGTGATGAAGCCGCCGACCGGCGGCCCCAGCACCGGCCCGATCAGCGCCGGCGTCGTCACCCAGGCCATGGCGTTGACCAGGTCGCGCTTGCTGATCGAGCGCACCAGCACCATGCGGCCGACCGGCGTCATCATGGCGCCGCCCATGCCTTGGACGATGCGGGCGATCACGAAATCGGTGAGCGAACCAGACAGCGCGCAGCCGATGGAGCCGAGAATGAACACCGCAATGGCGGCGCGGAACACGGTGCGGGCGCCGAAGCGGTCGGCGGTCCAGCCGCTGGCCGGGATAAAGATGGCGAGCGAGAGCAGGTAGGACGTGACGGCGAGTTTGAGCGCCAGCGGGTTGGTGCCGATATCGGCCGCGATCGCCGGCAGCGAGGTGGCGATCACCGTGGCGTCCATGTTCTCCATGAACAGCGCGACCGCGATGATCAGGGGAATGATGCGGTCACGGCGCATTTTTTATCTTTTTCCGGCAAAGCCCCGCCGGTCTTGAACAGCAAAGCCGGGGCGGAAGGAAGGCCCAAAACTGGTTGCCTGGGGATGTTCATAACAGCCATCTTGGATTGGCTCTTGTTTTGCGCATTGTCGGACGGTGAACCGGTATCCACTTCGCCTGACAATGCTCTAGGAATCACAGCCCTCCCATGCTAACGACCACCGCCAACCCAAAAGCGGGCCGTGACGGCGCGGGGGACACCTCTCGCGACAGGCTTTTTATAAGCTTTCGTCCGGCCTCGTTCCTTTTCCGGGTAGACGGAGTTGGCGATGGCCACGATCAATAATTCAAATCCCCGCGAAGCACTCACGTTCGACGACGTGCTGATCAGGCCCGGCCTGTCGGAAGTGTTGCCGGGCGAAGCCGATATCCGCTCCAAGATCACACGGTCGATCGGCGTCAATATCCCGATCATCGCCTCGGCCATGGATACGGTGACGGAGTCCCAGATGGCCATCGCCATGGCACAGGCTGGCGGCATCGGCGTCATCCACCGCAATCTCGAGCCCGATCAGCAGGCGGCGCAGGTTCGCCAGGTCAAGAAATTCGAATCCGGCATGGTGGTGAATCCGCTCACCATCGAGCCCACGGCGCCGCTGCAAGAGGCGCTCGACCTGATGAAGGAAAACCGGATCTCCGGCGTTCCGGTGGTCGAAGGCGCCAGCAACGGCAAAGCCGGCAAACTGGTCGGCATCCTCACCAACCGCGACGTGCGCTTCGCCACCGATCCGCGCCAGCGCGTCGCCGAATTGATGACCAAAGAGGGTCTCATCACCGTGCGCGAAGGCGTCAGCCAGAGCGAAGCCAAACGTCTTCTGCATCAGCACCGCATCGAGAAGCTGCTGGTGGTCGACGACCAGTATCGCTGCGTCGGTCTGATCACCGTCAAGGACATCGAAAAGGCGGTCGCCAATCCGAACGCCTGCAAGGACGAGCAGGGCCGCCTGCGCGTCGCCGCGGCGACGACGGTCGGCGACAAAGGTTTTGCGCGCACCGAAGCTTTGATTGCGGCCGGCGTCGATCTGGTCGTCGTCGATACCGCGCACGGCCATTCGCAATACGTGCTCGACGCCGTGCTGCGCATCAAGCGCATGTCGAATTTGGTTCAAGTCGTGGCCGGCAATGTCGCGACCAGCGAAGGCGCCAAGGCACTGATCGATAGCGGAGCGGACGCGATCAAAGTCGGCATCGGCCCGGGTTCGATCTGCACTACGCGCATCGTCGCCGGTGTCGGCGTGCCGCAGCTCACCGCGATCATGGACAGTGTCGAAGCGGCGAAGAAAGCCGGCATCCCGGTGATCGCCGACGGCGGCATCAAATATTCTGGCGATCTCGCCAAGGCGCTCGCCGCAGGTGCTGACGTCGCGATGGTCGGCTCGCTGCTCGCCGGCACCGACGAAACACCGGGCGAGGTGTTTCTGTATCAGGGTCGCTCGTACAAGAGCTATCGCGGCATGGGTTCGGTCGGCGCGATGGCGCGCGGCTCGGCCGACCGCTATTTCCAGCAGGACATCAAGGACGCGCTCAAGCTGGTGCCGGAAGGCGTCGAGGGCCAGGTCGGCTACAAAGGCCCGGTCAGCAACGTGCTGCACCAACTCGCCGGCGGCCTGCGCGCCGCCATGGGTTATGTCGGCGCGGCAACGCTCAACGACTTCCATTCCAAGGCGGAGTTCGTGCGCATCTCCGGCGCGGGACTGCGCGAAAGCCACGTCCACGACGTCGTCATCACGCGCGAGAGCCCGAATTACCCGAGCCGGGTGTAGTCGAGGCGCGCAGGGTCAGGACCTGCGAGGCCGGCACCTGCGGGCTAACAATCACGTTGCGTGCCGGTAATTCTCGGGCGCCGCATCACTCGACTAGGACGCGAAAGCGGCATTAAACTTTGACATTACGCGCAAACTCCGCAACGACGAGCTGAGGAAAGCCCAGATGTCGATCCCAACCATTTTATTGCCGCTGTTCGTCCAGGTTGCGCTGACTTTCGTGCTGTTGTTCTGGATGGCGCGCTCGCGCATCGGCGCTCTCAAACGTCGTGAGACGACGCTCAACGACACCGCGCTCGGCCAGCCGAACTGGCCGCCGCGCGTGCAGCAGATCGCTAACAGCTACCACAGCCAACTCCAGTTACCGCTGCTGTTCTACGTGCTGACGATCGTCGCGATTATGACGAAGCACGTGGACTTTTTGTTCGTAGCGCTGGCGTGGCTGTTCGTGCTGACGCGCGTGGTGCACGCCTACATTCATACCGGCAGCAATTATGTGAGGCATCGCTTCAATGCCTTCGCGGCCGGCGTATTCATTCTCTTGGCGATGTGGATCATCTTCGCGGTGCGCATCCTGTTAGGACTGCCATGACACCCGCGGCAAAGCTCGCTGCAGCGATCGAAGTTTTCGGCAATCTGGAGAGCGACCGGCGGCCGGCCAATGATGCGCTGAAGGCGTGGGGCCTGGCGCATCGTTTTGCAGGCTCCGGCGACCGCGCCGGCATCGCCGGGCTGGTCTATGACGCGTTGCGCCGCCGCGCCTCGAGCGCCTGGATCATGGGCGCGGAAACGCCGCGCGCCATTCTGCTCGGCATGCTCAAGCGCGAGCGCGGCCTCGACACCGACGCCATCGCCCAATTGGCCGACGGCACCGGCTATGGTCCCGAAGTACTCACCGACGACGAACGCAAGCGGCTCGATGCCGCCGACATCAGCGGCGCGCCCGCGCACGTTGCCGGCGATTATCCGGAATGGCTCGATGCGCATTTCACGCGCGTGTTCGGCGACGACCGGATCGAGGAAGGCGCCGCGTTGGCGTCGCGCGCGCCGCTCGACCTGCGCGTCAACACGTTGAAGGCCGACATCTTCAAGGCGGAAGCCTCGCTGTCCGACTTGAAGCCCGAAGAAGGGCATTGGTCGCCTTGGGCGTTGCGCGTCCATCTCGGTGCCGACGCCAAGAGCCCGGCGATCCACGCCGAGCCGGCCTTCCTCAAAGGCATGATCGAGGTGCAGGACGAAGGCTCGCAACTGGCGGCGCTGTTGTCCGGCGCCAAGCCCGGCGAGCAAGTGGTCGATCTCTGCGCCGGCGCCGGCGGCAAGACATTGGCCTTGGCGGCGATGATGCAGAACAAGGGCCAGGTATTCGCCACCGACGACGACAAGCGGCGCCTGGCGCCGATTCATGACCGGCTGGCACGTTCCGGGGCGCGCAACGTCCAGGTCCGCACCCCCAAATCGATTGGCGGCGAGATCGACGACCTCGCCGGCCGTTGCGACCTCGTTCTGATTGACGCGCCGTGCACGGGAACCGGCTCATGGCGGCGCAATCCGGACGCCAAATGGCGCATACGGCCGGGCGCGCTGGAACAGCGGCAGAAGGAGCAGGCCGAGATCCTCGAGCGCGCAGCGACCCTGCTCAAGTCGGGCGGGCGGATCGCCTACGTCACGTGCTCGGTGCTCGACGAGGAAAACGGCGCGCAGGTGCGCGGTTTCATGAAACTCCATCATGAATTCTCGGTGCAGCCCCCGGCCGAGGTGGCCAAGGCGCTTGGCGACCGCGCGGCGGCGTTCACCAAGGCGGCGCGACTGTCGGACGAAGGCATCCTGATGACCCCGCGCACGACCGAGACCGACGGCTTCTTCGTCAGCGTTCTCAGGCGCAGCTGATACAAAAACATCACAGATCGGCGCGTTAACACTTCGGAAACGCGAAAACCCCGATTGTGCCGCAATCCCGGCCAAGATTCTCCCCGATAATCTCGTGTCTGGAGGGCTCGATATCCTTCTTTCCGAGGTTTTCCGACATGCTGGTGGCTAGCCGCGATCCGTTTCATGGAACGCATGACATTCCGCCGTCGCCCGGCGCGGGCAACCGGCTCACCCGCACCATGGGCGCGTTGCAGATTGTCGGCACGATCCTGGCGATCCCGGTCGGTCTCGGCAGCGCCTACACGATGTACACGAGCAACTTCACGGCCGAGGCGTCGTGCAAGGCACTTCGCGCCAATATCATCCAGATCCTCGACAAGGGCGTCGACGCCGGCGCCCGCCACATGCTGGTGCGCCGCGACGTCGTGTCCTTCGAGCAGACCTGCGGCTCGGTCGATCCTGACGCTGCGGCGGCGTTCAAGACCTTGCTCGCAGTTGAGAAGACTCCAGCATCCGCCGCGGCAGCGCCGGTGCGCCGCATCGAAATGTCGGCCAAGCCGGTCGAAAAGCCGGTCGAGCGCAAGATTGAAGCCAAGGCCGAGCCAAAAGTTGAGGTTAAACCTGAGGCCAAGCAGCCCGCCGCGAAGGCGGTGGCCGCTGCCGCGCCGGCGCAGCGCGATCCTGCTACCTCCGACGCCGCGTGGCTCGAGGCGGTGCGCGGCGCTTTGGTCAACCGCACGCCGGATGCCGCGCCGGCTGCTGACGCCGTAGAACCGAAAGCTGCCGAGGCCAAAGTTGCGGAGCCCAAACCCGTCGAGGCCAAGCCTGTCGAAGCAAAGGCGACGATCTCGGCGCCGCTGCTGCGTCAGGCCGTGCGCGAAGCCCCGCCGATGAATCTGGAAAACGTGCGCGTGCCGCCTTTGGCCACGGTTGCGGCTCCGCTGCCGCCGCCGGCCGCGGTTGCCAACGCGCCCGAGCCGCGCGTGCAAACGCTTCAAGCTCAAACGCTTCAAGCTAATGATGGCCACCCGGTGCCGCCCAGTGCGATCCCCGATCCGCCGCCGACCGACCTAACGCCGCCGCAAGAACGTTCACGGATCGGCGCGTTGATCTCGCATATTCCGTTCGTCGGCCGCGCGCTCGACCGCTAACGGACTGGTCTGGCGCTCGCCTGGCCGCCAGCGCGAGATCGTGTCGATATCGTCCTCGACCTGCCAGCGCCCGATCTTGCCGGGCGCGCGCGACGCTTCGGCGACGCGATCGAGAAACTCGCCGCGCGGCATTTCGTGAAAACCCATGCTGGTCCACAACGGCCCGATCAGCTTGCCGTCGTTGAAGCGATAGCCCCATTTGGCGAGATGCCAATTGAACACGGTCATGCCGATGCGTGACGCGTTCGGCTCGTTGAAGAATTGCGACTCCGACGAGAAGCCGAGCCCATAGCCAATGCCGTAGCCGCCGCCGGCCAATTCGCCGCGCTCGTTCCACACTTCGAACGAATGCGCGTGACCGGCGTCGAACGCCTGTGCGTACAGATGCATCATCTGCGGCGTGATCCAGGTGAGATGCCAGCGCCCCTGGCGGCGTCCGGCGCAGGCGACGATGACGCGCTCGAAATCGCGGTCGAAGGTCACCGTGTAGCGGCCCTGGCGCATCGTCTTGCCGAGGTTCTTGGAGATATGCATGTTCTTGAACAGCAGCGCCGAGCGCTGCGGCGGCGACCACCATTTCAACGGCGCCACATGCGCCAGCGGATAGAGGCCGCGGCGGTAGCCGGCGAGCAGCGTCTCGAGCGACAATTGTCCGTGCACCAGGCCGGCCAGGCCCGGCGGATTGTCGAGCGCGCGGTCGGGATCGGGCAGGGCGTAGTTCGGCGCCAGCAGTTCCTCGAAATAGACCTTGGCGAAACCCGGCAGTGCGCCGAGCCGCGACGGCTTGAGGGCGCGGGCCGCGGCCAGCACCCAGCGCTCCGCCACGTCGGCAGCGCTTTCACGGAACAGCGCCGAACGGCGGCCGCCAGGACCGCCATTTGTCTGCGAAAGCGCCATATGGTCGGCGTGGTAGGCCACGGGAGCCCTTAAAGTGTGGAAATGGCGAAAATCTTGGCTCTTATGTCTCACGCCACGGCTAATGGAGGGTTATCTGAAGGGCTCGAAATCGCGTGTAGTTAACCGGAGCCTGACGCCGCCTTGACCGCAGCCGCGCTCAATCCCACAAGGCCCC
Source organism: Hyphomicrobiales bacterium (assembly GCA_031389925.1). Taxonomy (GTDB): domain Bacteria; phylum Pseudomonadota; class Alphaproteobacteria; order Rhizobiales; family Xanthobacteraceae; genus Pseudolabrys. The sequence continues at coordinate 9,152 of JANMSZ010000375.1, forward strand.
CAGAGACGCCCGATTCAGGGCCGTCCGCTGGCCATTTAGCCAAAATCGACAAAAACATGCACGACAAGATTCTGATCGTCGATTTCGGCTCCCAGGTCACCCAGCTCATCGCGCGCCGGGTCCGGGAGGAGAAGGTCTATTGCGAGATCGTGCCCTACCAGAAGGCCGAGGAAGCCTTCCGGACCATGAAACCCAAGGCGGTGATCCTGTCCGGCGGGCCGTGCTCGGTGCTCGACAAGGACGCCCCGCTGGCGCCCCAGGCGATCTATGAGGCCGGCGTGCCGGTGCTCGGCATCTGCTACGGCGAGCAGGCCATGGCGGCGCAGCTCGGCGGCAAGGTCGAGGGCGGGCACCACCGCGAATTCGGCCGCGCCGAGGTCGAGGTCATCGCCGACAGCCCGATCTTCGAGGGCGTCTGGGTCAAGGGCCAGAAATACCCGGTCTGGATGAGCCACGGCGACCGCGTGACGCAATTGCCGCCGGGTTTCCGCGTGCTCGGCTCGGCGCCGAACTCGCCGATCTCGATCATCGGCGACGACGCGCGCAAATTCTACGCCACGCAATTCCATCTCGAAGTGATGCACACGCCGCACGGCGCGGCGCTCATCCGCAATTTCGTGCGCAAGATCGCCGGGCTGACCGGCGACTGGACCATGCGCGCCTTCAAGGACGAGGCGATCGAGAAAATCCGCAAGCAGGTAGGCTCAGGCCGGGTGATCTGCGGATTGTCCGGCGGCGTCGACTCGGCGGTGGCGGCGGTGCTGATCCACGAAGCGATCGGCGAGCAGCTCACCTGCGTGTTCGTCGATCACGGACTGCTACGGCTCGCCGAAGGCCAGAAGGTCGCGGCGCTGTTCCGCGACAGCTACAACATTCCGCTGGTGCATGTGCAGGCCGAGGAAACCTTCCTCAAGGCGCTGGCCGGCGTCGACGATCCCGAAAAGAAGCGCAAGATCATCGGCGGCCTGTTCATCGACGTGTTCGACGCCGAAGCGAAGAAAATAGGCGGCGCTGATTTTTTGGCGCAAGGCACGCTCTACCCGGACGTGATCGAAAGCGTGTCGTTCACCGGCGGGCCGTCGGTGACGATCAAGTCGCATCACAATGTCGGCGGGCTGCCGGCGCGCATGAAGATGAAGCTGGTCGAGCCGTTGCGCGAATTGTTCAAGGACGAAGTGCGTGCGCTCGGCCGCGAA
>JANMSZ010000401.1:0-4171 GCA_031389925.1 Hyphomicrobiales bacterium
TTGCCCGCCGCCGAACAGGCGCAGAAGAAAGCGCGCCAGGGCGTGCGCTATCCGGTGCTCGAAGGCCTCGACGTGCGCGATCCCGACACCATGGTGCCGGTCGCGCGCGACGGCGAGACCATGGGCGAAGTGATGATGCGCGGCAACGTGGTGATGAAGGGCTATCTCAAGAACAAGGCGTCGACCGCCAAGGCCTTCACCGGCGGCTGGTTTCACACCGGCGATCTCGGCGTGATGTATCCGGACGGCTACGTCCAGCTCAAGGACCGCTCCAAGGACATCATCATTTCCGGCGGCGAGAATATTTCGTCGATCGAGGTCGAGGACGCGCTGTACAAGCATCCGTCGGTCGCTTCGGTCGCCGTGGTGGCCAAGCCCGACGACAAATGGGGCGAGACGCCGTGCGCGTTTGTCGAGTTGAAGCCGGGCACGACGGCCACCGCCGACGAGTTGATGCAATGGTGCCGCCAGAACATGGCGAGCTACAAAGTGCCGCGCACTTTCGTGTTCGCGGAAATCCCGAAGACGAGTACGGGGAAGATACAGAAATTCAAGCTGCGGGAGATGGCGAAGGGAGTGTGATTGCCCTTATTTCACCTTGGCCGGATCGCGCACCTGCTGGATCTTTTCGAATTCCACGTTCCAAAGCTGGCCGTCGCGCCTTTCGGTTTTGCGCATATACACGTCCTGGATGAGATCGCGGGTCTCCGGATCGATCGTAATCGGGCCCCGCGCGCTTTCCCAAGTCGCGCCCTTCATGGCCTCGACCAGCTTGGTGCCGTCGGAATCGCCGTTGGTTTTCTTGAGCGCTTCGTAAAGGGCGTGCATCCCGTCATAGCCGAACACCGCCATGAAATCCGGGCGCATGTTATTGAAGGCCTTGTTGAAGGCCGCGACAAAGTCCTTGTTGGTCTTCGACGGATGAGCGGCGGAATAGACCGCGGCCGACGTCACGCCGATCACGGCATCGCCCATCTCGTTGAGGCTGTCGTCGTTGACGACGTCACCCATGACGATGACCTGGATGCCGGATTTGTCGAGGCCACGCTCAACAAACTGCCGCATCATGATCGCGCCGACGCCGGACGGCAGGAACGAGAAGATCGCCTTCGGCTTCAAGTCCGCCACACGCTGGAGAAACGGCGCAAAGTCCGGGCTGGCCAGCGGCACCCGTAATTCACCCAAAATCTTTCCGCCATTGGCTTCGTAGCTTTTCTTGAACCAGGTCTCGCTGTCGATACCGGGGCCGTAGTCGGACACCAGCGTAACAAACGTGTCCACCTTCTTCTTGGCGGCCCATTCGCCGAGCACGCTCGCGACCTGCGGCAAAGTGTGCGATGTGCGCACGATGTAAGGCGACATGCCGGTCAATGAAGATGTCGCCGCATAGATGAGTTGGGGAATTTTAGCTTCGGCCGAGATCGGCGCGGTCGCGGCGGCCAAAGGCGTGAGACCGTAGCCGAGCAAGGCATGCACCTCGTCGCGCGAGACCAGTTCACGCGAGATCCGCTTGGTGACATCCGCCACTCCGGTGTCGTCACGCACGATCAATTCGATCTTGCGGCCGGCTACGACGTCGCCATGCTGCTGCATATACAGCCGGACGCCGGCGGAGATCTGCTTGCCGGTGGATTGGAACGGCCCGGTCATGGGCAGCACGACACCGATCTTGAACGGCTTTTGCGTTTGCGCATGCCCTGCCTGCGGAGCCAGGAGCGAGAGACCGAAAACGACGGCAGATGCTGCACGCAGGATCATGGTTTGGCCTTTTCAAATGTCTCTGTTGTTGCCGGCACAGTTCATTGAAACAAGCGTAAGCGTCGCATCGTCTATCCGGGCGCGATCTGTCCGTGGGTCGGCGCCTTTTGTCCGTCGAGCGGCGGCGTGCCGTAGGTGTGAAAGCTTTCCACGGTATGCACGCCCCAAGCCTGGCCCCGGCGGCGTTCTTCTTCGCTCCACACCACCGGCACAAAATCCGGGTCGCGCACGAAATAGCCGCCGTTGACCAACTCGATGCGGTTGCCGCCGGGCTCGATGACGTAAAGGAAGAAGGCCTGCGCGATCGTGTGCTTGGATGGCGCCGCCTCAATGTAGATGCCGGCGTCGAGCATCACGTCGGCGGCGCGCAGTATCTCCTCGCGGGTGTCGCTATAGAACGCAATGTGGTGCAGCCGTCCGCGCGCGCCGGCGCGATCCTGCACGTAGACCATTTCGTGCGAGAAGATCGATAAGCTCATCCACGCGCCCATCTCGCTCTTGTCGTCGCTGATGATCTGCTCGTGCAGGCGATAGCCGAGCACGTCCATGGCAAATTTCCGACAGGCGCCGACGTCGCTCGCCAGCATGTTGACGTGATCGAAACGTGGAATGGCGACCCCGCGCGGCACGTAGTGGCCCGGCATATTTTTCAGCAGCGCCTTCTTGCCCTCCGGCGCGATGTAGCGATCGCTTTCGTAATAGACTTCCATCGCATGACCGTCCGGATCGGTGAACCGGTAAGCCGGCCCGTGGCCGTGGTCGCCGTTGATCCAGCCAATGCCAAGCCCGCTTTGTTCGATCGCGGCGGCGCGGCGCTCCAGCGCTTCCTGGCTGCAGGCGCGCAGGCCGATATGGCCGATGCCCGGCTTTTCGGCTTCGGTCAGCTTGAGGCTATAGCGCTGGTAGTCGGCCCAGCCGCGCAGGAAATAGGAGCCGCCGTGCTGGGCTTCGACATCCATTCCCATCACGTCGCGAAAGAAGCCCAGGCTGCCTTGGAGGTTTGGCGTCAGAAGTTCGACGTGTCCGATCAGGGCCAGATCGCCCATCATTTGCACCATTGCTGGTTTTCCTGCGTTTGGTTGCCGTGCTTTTTGTAGAGACGCCGCGCGGCGCGGTCGTATCGTTTTGTGACCTGCGTGCTATAATAAAATATTATAGCTCAGGACTGGGCCGTCCGCGGCTCAAGGGCAGGATGCGGGCATGCCTCAACGCCATCTCGAACGCCGGTTGAAGCTGCGAATGATGCGCCTGATCGACGCGGTCGATACGCACCGCAGTCTGCTCAAGGCGTCACGGGCGCTGGGCGTTACGCAACCGGCGTTGACGCGAAGCTTGCAGGAGGTCGAGGAGATTCTGGGCGGACGCGTGTTCGACCGCCATGCCCGGGGGGCCAGGTTGACACCGTTCGGCACTGTCGTCTGCACCGCGGCGCGGCGCATGCTCGCCGAGATCAACCGCCTCGACCGCGATCTCGACCGCCTCGCCGCCGGCGGTACGGGCGTCGTCACGCTGGGCGCGCTGCCGCCGGCCGCGGTCGGACTGCTGCCAAGCCTACTGGCGCAGGTGAGACTTCGCGCGCCCGACATTCACGTGCAACTCGCCCAAGGACATTGGGAAGACCTGCTTCCTTTATTGGCCGAAGGCGAACTCGACATGATCATGGGCCGGCTTCATCAGCCGCAGGCGCCGGACGAAATCGTGCGCGAAATACTTTATTTCGAACCGTTCTATATCATGGCGCGCTCGGGCCATCCGTTGTTCAAAAAGCCAAGCCTCGAAGCCGCCGATCTGAGATACTATCGTTTCGTCCTGCCGGTGATGAGCAAGCGCGTCGAGCAGGAGATCGAGACTGCGCTATCGACGCTGGGATTGTCGGACGCGGTGGCGTTCCGTTCATCGTCGGTGGCGTTCCTTCGTGAATTCGTTCAAACGTCCGATAACCTGACCATTTCGCCGCCGCTGACCATGGGCGCCGACTTCCAACGCGGCACTATCTGCCGCATTCCGTTCGACGTTCCCGGGCCGCCACGACCGGCCGGCGTTGCACTGCTACGCGGCCGTCCGCTCTCGCACGCCGCTAGGGTGTTTCTGGATATCATGCGCGCGCATTCCGGCGACCTCAGCGCCGCGGCACACGCGAAGGCGAATATCAGCGAACCGCGGGCTCCTGCCAAAAAGGCGCGGCGGTCCCCCACGCCGCAGCGCTCGCGCGCGCCGGCCAAGTCATAAGCTTGTCGTCAGTCTCGATGCGATGCAGCGTCGGCTCAGCGACCGTCGCCGGGACGGTTCGGGCTGAACAATTGTTCGGGGTAGTAGCGCTGGTCGCTCGGGCGCTGCTGGCCGCCGAACTGAAACGTGGCGTTGCCCTGCTTGATCGTGGTCTGGCCGTTGCTGCCACCGCTTGAGAAGCGTG
>JANMSZ010000420.1:0-2916 GCA_031389925.1 Hyphomicrobiales bacterium
CAAAGCATCGCCGCCGTGGTGCTGGCCGCCGGACAATCGACGCGCATGGGCGCGGTCAACAAGATGCTGGCCGAGATCGGCGGCAAGCCGCTGGTGCGCATCGCCGCCGAGCAGGCCTTGGCCTCGCGCGCCAAGCCCGTCATCGTGGTCACCGGTCATGAACGCGAGCGGGTGGAGGCGGCGCTGGCCGGCCTGCCGGTGCGCTTCACGCATAACCCGGATTTTGCCGACGGCCTCGGCACCTCGCTGAAGACCGGCATCGCCGCGGTGCCGGAAGATGCCGACGGCGCCATCGTCTGCCTCGGCGACATGCCGCAAGTCGACGCGCCTTTGATCGACAAATTGCTGGAGGCATTTGATCCCGAGCGCGGCGGGCTGGTCGTGGTGCCGAGCATCAACGGCCGGCGCGGCAATCCGGTGGTGTGGTCGCGGCGCTTCTTCAAGGATCTGATGTTGATCAGCGGCGATATCGGCGCCCGGCACTTGATTGCCAGCTATTCCGAGGCGGTGGTCGAAGTCCCGGTGGCCGGGGACGCTGCGCTGACCGACGTCGACACTCCCGAGTCGCTGTCCGCCGTCAAGGCAGAAATCGAACGCGCCTGAGACTCGAATCGTTGATCGCCGCCGCGACTCACCGCTTAGGTAGTTCCCGGGTGAGGGACGATGACGGATATCTACACACCGGTGATACGCGCTCTTGTGGTCGTCAGCCTGTTTCTGGCGACCGCGACGCTGATGCTGGTCGCGGTCAATACCGCGCGTGCCGCCGGCGCGCTGGCGATCGGCTCGTGCGGCGCCTTCGGCGAGGCCTTTGATTTCAGCTCGATCGAGCAGGCCACCCAGAGCGCACTGTCGAAATGCCAGGGCGATTCCTGCCGGGTGGTGACCACCGCCAAGCGCAGTTGTGCGGCCTTCGCGGTCGATTTCGTCAATCCGTGCGGTGCGCACGGCTGGGGCAAGGGGCCGCGGCTCGGCGGCAGCCAGAATGCCGCGCTCGAGGCTTGCTACAAAGACGGCGGCAAGGAGTGCGTGATCCGCACCTTCTTTTGCGACGCCAAGGGCTAAGCCGGCCTCTGTCCTTCTAACAAACTGATAAATCATCCTTATTTTTTCCTCGTCGCCGCCTTGCGGCAGCCTGAGCGTGCGCTATAAATGACTGACCAGTCAGTCAGTATTGGTGACCTATGGCCACCCGTCGCCCCGCATCGGCAAAGTCTGGACCGCTCGCCGCCAAAGCGGCGAGGGCGCCCGCGTCGGCAAAGGCCAGCGGACCCGCCCGCAAGGCCCGGACGATTGAGCGCCGCCAAGCCATTCTCGCCGCGGCACTGGAGGAATTTTCCAGCCGCGGTTTCGAGGCGACGCGGCTCGACGACGTCGCCAAGCGCGCGAAAATCGCCAAGGGCACGATCTATCTCTACTTCCGCGACAAAGAGAGCCTGTTCCAGGAGTTGATCCGCGACATGCTCGCGCCGATCGTCGGCACCATCCAGACATTGGGCGCCGTCGATGTGCCGCTGGCGGTGCTGGCCGACCGATTGGCGGACATGTTCGTGCGCGAAGTTTACGAAACCCCGCGCCGGGAGATCATCCGCCTGATGATCACCGAGGGCCGCCGGTTTCCGAAGATCGCCGAGTTCTATTATCGCGAGGTGCTCTCCCACGTGATCGCCGCGATGCGCGCGATTTTGCGCCGCGCCGCCGAGCGCGGCGAAGTGCCCGTGGCCTTGGTTGATTTCCCGCAAATCCTGGTGGCGCCCGGACTGGTCGCGATCGTCTGGAACGGCTTGTTCGATCGTTTCGAGCCCCTGGATGTGCGCGCCATGATGAAAACCCATGTCGAGCTGTTGTTGGGACCAAGGAAAGTGTCATGAGAACAAACCTTGCCACTGCGGCGGCCTTGCTGCTGATCGGATTGGCGCTCGCCGGATGCGGCAAGAGCAACGAGCGAACGCTGCAGGGCTGGGTCGAGTCCGAACTGGTGTTCGTGAGCCCCGACGAACAGGGCCGGGTCGAAATGCTCAAAGTCCGCGAAGGCGACAGCGTGCAGAAGGGGGACCTCCTGTTCGGCGTCGACGAGGACCTTCAGCAGGCCGACGTGACGGTCAAGCAAGTTGCGATGACCAATGCGCAGCAGGCCTTCGATCGCGCCAAGGAGTTGCTCAAGAACGCTTCGGGCACGCAAAAGACCTATGAGGATGCCGAGGCCGCGCTGCGGCAGGCGAAAGCCAATCTCGACTGGTCGCAAACCAGGCTGACGCGCCGCCGCGCCGTGGCGCCCGCCGCCGGCGTCATCCAGCAGGTCTATTTCCGTCCGGGTGAGACCGTGCCGCCGGGGCGTCCGGTGATGTCGCTGCTGCCGCCGGGCAATCTGAAGCTGCGTTTTTTCGCGCCGGAGCGCGTCCTGCAGGAGGTCAAATACGGTGCGACCGTCAACGTCACCTGCGACGGTTGTGCGCCCGGGTTAACCGCCAAGGTCACCTTCATCGCCTCCAGCGCGGAATATACCCCGCCGGTGATCTACAGCCTCGATGAACGCGCCAAGCTGGTGTTCCTGATCGAGGCGCGGCCGGAGCAGCCGGAGAAATTCCGCGTCGGCCAACCGGTGACCGTCACGCTGCCCGAGGGGGCGACGAAATGATCGGGAATACACAAGAGCTGGTCCAGAACAAGCCGCCGACGCCGGGCCACGACGTCGTGATCGACGTGCATCATCTGACCAAGAAGTTCGACGGCCGCGCCGTGGTGCGCGACCTGTCGATGCAGGTGAAACGCGGGCAGATCTACGGCTTTCTCGGCCCCAATGGCTCCGGCAAAACCACGACCATCCGCATGCTGTGCGGGCTGCTGACGCCGGACGAGGGCACCGGCACTTGTCTGGGTTACGACATCCGTACCCAGACCGACCTGATCAAAACG
>JANMSZ010000421.1:0-7035 GCA_031389925.1 Hyphomicrobiales bacterium
ACCTGCGCGGCATAGGGCGTCGACTTGCGCGAGCCCTTGAAGCCCATGGTGCCCGACGACGACCAGGCAATGGTGTTGCCCTGCGCGTCGGTGATCGTGATCATCGTGTTGTTGAACGACGCGTTCACATGCGCGACGCCCGACGCGATGTTCTTGCGTTCGCGACGGCGAACGCGGGTGGCTTCCTTGCCCATTCTCTCAATCCCTTTTGCAGCCCGCGAGCCTTCAAGCGGCGCGAGCAATTCCTAAAATCAGGTCGCGGTCTTTTTCTTGCCGGCGATGGTCTTGGCCGGACCCTTGCGGGTACGCGCATTGGTGTGCGTGCGCTGGCCGCGCACCGGCAATCCCTTGCGGTGACGCAGGCCGCGGTAGCAGCCGAGATCCATCAAGCGCTTGATGTTCAGCGACACTTCGCGGCGCAGATCGCCCTCGACCAGATAGTCGCGGTCGATCATTTCGCGAATCTGAAGCACCTCGGCGTCGGTGAGCTGCGACACCCGCCGTTCGGCCGGCAGGTTAACCTTCGCCATGATTTCCTTGGCAATCTTTTGCCCGACGCCATGGATGTACTGCAGCGCGATGACGACGCGCTTGTTGGTGGGCAAATTCACGCCCGCGATACGAGCCACGTAAGGTCTCTCCTGTTATAGGCCGGGCCGTAACCCGGCCGGGAGCGCTTGACGCGCCGAATTTCTTAAGTCCCATGAAGGGGTTAGCGCAAAGCGTAACACGACACCTGTCCCCGCCTGTTCGGGGGCCCGGCATCGCGCCAAACTTCTGAATAGGCAGTGTATTAGGGGATTCATCTTGCCTTCGTCAACCTCCGCTTGGTGCGCAATTTGCGCTGTCCAGCCTTGGTTCTTGCGGTTCCGGCCTTACGGACAGGCTTGCGGCCGGATTTCCGCTTTTTGGGGGATTTGGCCTTCGCGGGCGCCGCTTTTCGCGTCGCAGCTTTGGCCTTTGTCTTTGATTTTGCTTTAGATTTCGTCTTCGGCGCCGGCTTGGTAGCCTTGGCGGCCTTGGCTTTGGCTGCCTTGGCCGGCTTTCCGGGCTTCGCTGGGCTCAGAATCGCGCCAATGGCGGCGGTGACCGCGTCGACCGGCGCCATGCCGTCCACGGTCTTGAGCATACCCTTACGGGCGTAATAGTCGGCCAGCGGCGCGGTCTGGGCACGATAGGCCGCCAGACGGCCCTTGAGCACGTCGGGATTGTCGTCGGAGCGCAGCTTCTCGCCGCGGGCGGTCATTTCCGCCACCCGATTCTCGATGCGCTTGACCAGGATGGTTTCGTCGACCTTGAGCTCGATCACGGCGTCCAGCTTGAGGCCGCGCTCCGCCAGCAGGCGGTCGAGCGCCTCGGCCTGCGGCACAGTGCGCGGGAAACCGTCGAGCACGAAGCCGCGCTTGGCGTCGGCCTGGCCGATGCGGTCGGCGATGATCGCGACCACGACTTCATCGGGCACCAACTGCCCGGCTTCCATGATGCTCTTGGCGCGCAGGCCGACCTCGGTACCCGCCGCGACCGCCGCGCGCAACATGTCGCCGGTCGAGAGATGGACGATGCCGTGGTTGGCGACCAGGCGAAGCGCTTGCGTGCCCTTCCCCGCCCCCGGGGGCCCGAGCAGGATCAATCTCATCTTTGCCGCCCCCGCAGCTTCGAACGTTTGATCAGGCCTTCATATTGATGCGCCAGCAGATAGCCCTGAACCTGCGCCACCGTATCCATGGTGACGCTGACCACGATCAGCAGCGACGTGCCGCCGAAGTAGAACGGCACCGCGGCGTAGGAGATCAGGATTTCCGGAATGATACAGACGATGGCGAGATAGAGCGCGCCAACAACGGTGATGCGCGACAGCACATAGTCGATGTATTCGGCCGTGCGCTCGCCGGGACGGATACCCGGAATGAAGCCGCCATGCTTCTTCAGATTCTCCGCGGTCTCGTTCGGGTTGAACACGACCGCGGTGTAGAAGAACGCGAAGAACACGATCAGCGCGATATAGAGAAAGAGAAACAGCGGCCGGCCGTGGCCGAGCAGCGTGGTGATGGTGGTGAGCCAGCCCGGACCTGAGCCGGCGTTGAAGTTGGCGACCGTCGTCGGCAGCAGCAACAGCGACGAGGCAAAGATCGGCGGGATCACGCCGGAAGTGTTGAGCTTCAGCGGCAGATGCGAGGACTGGCCCTCGAACATGCGGTTGCCGACCTGGCGCTTGGGATACTGGATCAGCAGGCGGCGTTGCGCGCGCTCCATGAACACGATGAAGGCGATGACCGCGACGGCCATCACGAGGATCAGCAGAATGAGCCCGGTCGACAAGGCGCCCTGGCGGCCGAGTTCGAGCGTGCCGGCGATCGCCGATGGCAGTTCGGCCACGATGCCGGCCAGGATGATGAGCGAAATGCCGTTGCCGATGCCGCGCGCGGTGATCTGCTCGCCGAGCCACATCAGGAACATGGTGCCGCCGGTGAGCGTGATGGTGGTCGAAACCAGGAAGAAGACGCCCGGTTCGCTGACCACGCTGCCGGTGCCCTGCAGGCCGACCGCGATGCCGTAAGACTGGAAGGTCGCCAGAACCACGGTGAGATACCGCGTGTACTGGTTCATGATCTTGCGGCCGGATTCGCCTTCTTTCTTCAGCGCTTCAAGCGTCGGCGACACCGTCGTCATCAACTGAATGATGATCGAGGCCGAGATGTACGGCATGATGTTGAGCGCGAAGATCGCCATCCGGTGGATGCCGCCCCCCGAGAACATGTTGAACATGCCGAGGATGCCGCCGGACTGGGTATTGAAAATCTGCGCCCAGGCGGTGGGATCGATACCGGGCAACGGAATGTAAGTGCCGAGCCGGTAGACCAGCAGCGCGCCGAGCGTGAACCAGATACGCTTCTTGAGCTCGTCGGCTTTCGCCAGCGCACCGAAGTTGAGATTGGCTGCTAATTGTTCTGCTGCCGAAACCATCTATCGCTCCTGGCCTTCGCTCTCGGCCCCCGCCCCGTGGTCCACCCTGCCGAGGCCGGGTTCCGTCAGCTTAGATAGGCACTGCGTCTCGAACTTGTAGCTGCCGCCACGCCCGCGACGCGGGCGTGGCGTTACTCGGCCTTGGCTTCCTCAGCCTTCGCGTCCGGCTTGGCTTCCGGCTTGGCTTTCTTCGGCTTGGCGGCTTCCAGCGCCATGCGCTTGTTCTTGCCGCGCGGCTCTTCGTCGGCTTCCTTCTTCGGCGCCAGGATCTTCACGCTACCGCCGGCCTTTTCGACCGCTTCGATCGCGGACTTCGAGGCACCAAACACCGCGAAATCGACTTTGCTCTTGAGTTCGCCGCCGCCGAGCAGCTTGACGCCGCCCTTGGCGCGCCGCATCAGGCCGGCCTTGATCATGGCGGCGCTGTCGACCGGCGACTTGACGTCGATCAGGCCGGCGTCGATCGCCGCCTGCACCTTGCCGAGATTGGTTTCGTTGAGCTTGACCGCGAACGAGGTGTTGCGGAAGCCGCGCTTGGGCAACCGGCGATGCAGCGGCATCTGGCCGCCTTCGAAGCCCTTGATGCGCACGCCGGAACGCGCGGTCTGGCCCTTGCCGCCGCGGCCGCCGGTCTTGCCCATGCCGGAGCCGATGCCGCGGCCGATGCGCATGCGGTTCTTGCGGGCGCCGGGATTGTCGGCGATCTGGTTCAGTTTCATGGCAGTCGTCCTTTAAACTTCTCTACTTCGCGTCGACGATACGCACCAAGTGGCTGAGCTTGCGGACCATGCCGTGCGTCTGCGGCGTATCCGGCATCTCGCTGGTGCGGCCGACCTTGTTCAGTTTGAGCCCGATCAGCGTCTCACGCTGGTCGTGATGACGGCGCGCCGGGCTCGCATACTGCTCGATTTTGATCTTCTTTGCGGAAGCCATGACGTTAGTCCTTAGTCGGCTGTTTGTTCGGCATCGCCGCCAAGGCGACGCGACTGCAGCGTGGAAACCTTCAGGCTGCGGCGGGACGCGACCGAGCGCGGCGAGTCCTGATGCTTGAGCGCATGGAAGGTCGCGCGCACCACGTTGTACGGGTTCGACGAGCCAAGGGACTTGGCGACGACGTCCTGGATGCCGAGCGTCTCGAACACAGCGCGCATCGGACCGCCGGCGATGATGCCGGTTCCGGGAGGCGCCGCGCGCAGGAACACTTTGCCGGCGCCGTGACGGCCCATCACGTCGTGATGCAGTGTGCGGCCTTCGCGCAGCGCGACGCGGGTCAGCGCGCGCTTGGCGGCGTCGGTCGCCTTACGGATGGCTTCCGGCACTTCGCGCGCCTTGCCGTGGCCGAAGCCGGCGCGGCCCTTCTGATCGCCGACGATGACGAGCGCAGCGAACGCAAAGCGCTTGCCGCCCTTCACCACCTTGGCCACACGATTGATGTGGACCAACTTGTCGGTGAATTCGCTGTCGCGCTCTTCGCGGCCGCCACGATCGCGGCGCTGTTCTCGTCGGGGTTCATTCGCCATTTGTTTTTATCCGTTAGAAGTTGAGTCCGCCTTCGCGCGCCGCGTCAGCCAAGGCCTTGATCCGTCCGTGATAGAGATAGCCGCCGCGGTCGAACACCACGTCCTTGATGCCCTTTTCCTTGGCGCGTTCGGCAATCAACTTGCCGACGGCCTTGGCGGCCTCAATGTTGGCGCCGGTCTTGGCGCCCTCACGCATCTTCTTCTCGAGCGACGAGGCGGCCGCGACAGTCACGCCCTTCTCGTCATCGATCAGCTGCGCATGGATGTGCTGCGACGAACGGAACACCGACAGCCGCGTGCGCCCGCGCGCAGCCATCTTGATCTTGCGCCGTATTGCAGCCGTCCGCCGTGCGGTTCGGTCAATTAATTTCGACATGGCTTTCGCCCTCTACTTCTTCTTGCCTTCCTTGCGGAAGATGTATTCGCCGGCATATTTCACGCCCTTGCCCTTGTACGGCTCGGGCGGACGATAGCCGCGGATTTCGGCGGCCACCTGGCCAACCTTCTGTTTATCGATCCCGGTGATCACGATTTCGGTCGGCTTCGGCGTCGCGATGGCGATACCTTCCGGGATCTTGAAGTTCACGTCGTGGGAAAAACCGAGCTGCAGGTTCAGGCTCTTGCCCTGCACCGCCGCGCGATAACCGACGCCGGTGATCTCGAGCTTCTCTTCGAAGCCCTTGGTCACGCCGTTGATCAGGTTCGAAACCAGGGTCCGTGACGTGCCCCACAGCGAACGGGCACGCTTGCCGTCGCCGCGCGGCTCGATCTTGAACGAGCCCTTGTCCATGGTGACGATGACGTCGTCGCTGAGCACAAGCTGAACGGCCCCTTTCGGGCCCTTCACCTTGACGGTCTGGCCTTCCACATTGGCGGTGACGCCAGTGGGGACCGCGATCGCTTTGTTACCGATGCGAGACATTAGAACACCGTGCAGATGATTTCGCCGCCGACATTGGCATCGCGAGCGGCGTGGTCGGCCATCACGCCTTTTGGCGTGGACAAAATAGCGACGCCGAGACCGTTATTGATACGCGGCAGCGCCTTGACCGAGGCGTAGACGCGGCGGCCGGGCTTGGACACGCGCGCGATTTCGCGGATCACGGGCTCGCCGTCGAAATACTTGAGCTCGATCTCGAGCTCGCTGCGGCCGTTGGCATGCGCCACGCTGGCGTAGCCGCGGATATAGCCTTCGGTCTTGAGCACTTCGGCAACGCGTTCGCGCTGCTTGGAGCCCGGCATGGAGACTTTGGATTTCGCACGCATCTGCGCATTGCGGATGCGGGTAATCATGTCGCCGATCGGATCATTTACCATCGTTTAGTCCTCACCAGCTCGACTTCACAAGGCCGGGAATCAGGCCCTTGGAACCGAGCTCGCGCAACGCGATACGGCTGAGTTTATGCTTGCGGTAGAAGGCGCGCGGACGGCCGGTCAATTCGCAACGATTGCGAATGCGGGTCGCCGACGAATTGCGCGGCAATTCGGCCAGCTTGAGAGTAGCGGCAAAGCGCTCCTCCATCGGCAGGCTCTTGTCGCGGGCGATCGCCTTGAGACGCGCACGCCGAGGACCAAAGGTCTTCGACATCCGCTTCCGCCGGTTATTCTTCTCGATCGAACTCTTCTTCGCCATTTATCTTAGCTCCTTATTTCCGCGTTTGAGGTGGCCGAAGCGCCCCTCACTGCCGGAACGGGAAGTTGAATGCTGCCAACAGAGCGCGCGCTTCTTCGTCGGTGCGCGCGCTGGTGCAAACGGTGATGTCCATGCCCCAGGTATCGGTGACCTTGTCGAAGTCGATTTCCGGGAAAATGGTGTATTCCTTGACGCCGATGCTGTAGTTGCCGCGGCCGTCGAAGCTCTTCGGATTGAGTCCGCGGAAATCGCGGATACGCGGCAGCGCGATGGTCACCAGGCGGTCGATGAAGTCGTACATGCGCGTCTTGCGCAGCGTGACCTTACAACCGATGGCCTGGCCATCGCGCAGCTTGTAGTTCGCGATCGACTTGCGCGACATCGTGATGACGGCCTTCTGACCGGCGATCTGCGACAGATCGGCAGCGGCCGAATCCACCTTCTTGCGGTCGGCAACGCCCTCGCCGATGCCCATGTTGAGCACCACTTTGGTGATCATCGGCACCTGCATGACGTTCTTGTAGCCGAACTGCTTGGTCATCTCAGCGCGGATGGTCTCATCGAACTGCAGACGCAGACGCGCCTTATAGTCCGACGCGACGCGCGCCTTCTTCACCTTCGGCGCGTCGCCGGCGGCCGGTTTCGCTACCTTGGGAGCCTTCGGCTTCTTCGGTTCGGTATTGGTCTGGGTATCAGCCATCGATCTCGACTCCGGAACGCTTGGCAACGCGCACTTTTTTGCGCTCATTGCCTTCGCCGACGAATTTAAAACCAACGCGGGTCGGCTTGCCGTCCTTGGGATCGGCAACCGCCAGGTTGGACAGATGGATCGTGCTCTCCTTGGAGATGATCCCGCCTTCCTGCTGCGCGGTCTGGCGCTGGTGGCGCTTGACGATGTTGACGCCGCGCACGATGGCG